>JAFTCG010000027.1 GCA_017454815.1 Clostridia bacterium | reverse complement strand
CGTCTGCGGCTCAATGCCCTTTGCCGCGTCGATGACCATGACTGCGCTGTCCGCCGCCATAAGCGTGCGGTAGGTGTCCTCGGAGAAATCCTGGTGTCCGGGCGTATCGAGGATGTTGATGCAGTAGCCCTCGTATTCAAACTGCATAACGGACGAGGTCACGGAAATACCCCTCTGTTTTTCAAGCTCCATCCAGTCGGACACGGCGTGCTTGTCGCTCTGCTTGCCCTTGACCGAGCCTGCGGATTGGATCGCTCCGCCGTAGAGGAGCAGTTTTTCCGTCAAAGTCGTTTTGCCTGCGTCGGGGTGGGAGATTATTGCAAAAGTCCTTCTGCGTTCGATTTCGTTTTTCGTTTTGGCGTCCATATAAAACCGTCTTTCCTTCGTAAACTTATGATATTCTACCACATCGACCGGTCTTTTTCAAGGAGAAAAAGGAAAGATTTTTCATTGGAGTTTTTCGATTTCAAAGATGTCGTCGAAAGTGACGTGTTCTCCCGAGATTTCGAGATATTTCATCGACAGATCAAACTTTTCCGCAACTCCGACGGCGGAAATATATTGCCTGTTTTTGTAGTAGGTGAGGCTTATCCGGTCGCCGGGGGAAACGGTTTTGAGGGCTTCGTTTATCTCCCTCGCCTTTTCCTCGCTGACGTCCTTTTTGTCGACGCATATTTTTTCCTGCTCTCGGAGCGCTTCCTCAAACCCTTTGAGCGCCGCGAAGGGAGCGAACTGTTTTGCCCTCAGCGCCGGGGGCATTTTGTTTTTCGGTCTATTCGCCACTTTTGTGACCTCCGATCTGCATGTTGCGTTCTCTCGCCGTTGCACCGTCGAGGAAATTCGTGCCTTTCAGAATTGAGTTTTTGCCGTACCTCGACTTGATGTCGATCATCGTCTTTTGGATCTTCTTGTCCCTGTCCGCGTTTTCAACGGCTTCAAACAGATCGAGCTGAACGAAATTTTCCGTCACGACGTTGTTGCAAGAGATGTTGATTCGCCTCACGGGGAACGACGGGTAAACGATTTTGGAGTAGAGCTTTTGTATCTCCCTCGACAGGACGGGGGACGAATTCGTCGGCGTCTGAATTCGGAAAGATCCTCTTGCCATTTCAAGGTGGAGTGAGTTTGAATACCCGACCGTGAGCGTGACGGAATTCGTAACAAGATCCTGTTTGCACATGCTCATGCAGAGGTTGTCCATCATCTCCGTCAGGACGATTTTCGCTTCGTCAAAGGCGTAATCTCTCGTGAGCACCTGCCCGCTCGTCAGGCTTTTTGTGCGTGAAACGTATTTTTTGATGTCGGCGATGGTCGTGCTTTCCCTGCCGTAGGCGTGGTCGATGAGCAGCTCCGCGTCAACGCCGAAAGTCCGGTAGAGCATATCCTCGCTCGAGCATGCGATGTCGCGCATTGTGTGGATGCCGCACCGCTCAAGCCTCGCCGCCGTGCCTTTGCCGATGCGCCAGAAATCGGTGATGGGGCGGTGATCCCAGAGAGTTTCCCTGAACTTTTCCTCGTCGAGAATGCCGATGAATTCGGGGGAATGCTTCGCCGTGATGTCGAGCGCGATCTTCGCAAGATAAAGGTTTGTGCCGATGCCGCAAGTTGCCCTGATGCCCGTCGTTTCAAAGACGTCCGCCATGATTTTTTTCGCCAGCTCAACTTCGCTCATGCGGTAGGTTGAAAGATAATGCGTCACGTCAAGGAACGCTTCGTCGATGGAATAGACGTGGATGTCGTCGCACGAAACATATTTGAGATAGACGGAATAGATTTTTGCGGAATATTCGATATATTTCCGCATCCTCGGAGGCGCGGCGATGTAGTCGATGTTTTTCGGTATCTCGAAAACCCTGCACCTGTTTTTGACTCCGAGCTTTTTCATAGAGGGCGAAACGGCAAGGCAGATCGTCTTGTCAGTGCGCGTCATGTCGGCGACGACGAGGTTGGTCGTCATCGAATCAAGCCCGCGTTCAACGCACTCGACCGAAGCGTAAAAGCTTTTTAAGTCAATGCACAGATACTTCCGTTGCACCATGCCGTTTCCCCCTTTCCGAAGTGTAAAACCATTATACAGAACAAATGTTCGTTTGTCAAGAGGGAATTCAAAAAGAAAAAATCTCCCTTCAGCTGAAGGGAGATTAATGGGACAGTAAAGCTTATACAATAATTTCCAGCATTTGCATCAGGTCGTCGATCTTATAGTCGCACAGGTCGCCGATACCGGCTTTTTCGATGTTTCCGCCGGAAATTCCTACGCAGGAAAAGCCTGCAAGTTTGATGGAAACAACGCCTGCGGAGCTGTCCTCGATGCCGAGAACTTTGTGACGTCTTTCAAACGGGATGCCGAGTCCGACTCTTGCCGTTTCGGCGTAAAGCCACGGATGGGGCTTCGGAGCAAGCTCGCCGAGAGTTCCCGTCTGACCTTTGCGAAGGGCGTAGCCTGCGGTGATGATGCTGTCGTAAAACTCGGTCGGGTCGCCCATGTCAAGCTGTCTGAAAGCGGAGATTATTTCGGGCATTGCCTTTTCGTAAAGACCGCTCGTTACAAGACCGATTTTTATGCCCTCGTTTTTGACGGCGAGGAGGAATTCTTTGAGATTCGGGCTGGGGGTGAAAGCGTCCTGCTTGCCTCTGCCCTTCATGATCTCGTCCATCTCGTAGTTGACGATCTCGAAATAATACTGCCTTGCAAGCTCCAGCGAAGCGCCGGGAGCGTATTTATCGATCATGTACTGAAGATGCTCGGAGACAGAGTGGCCGGAGATAAACGGCTCGTCCTCTTTTTCGTATTCAAAAGAGGGTTTTGAGAGAAGTCTGCCCGTCGTCTGCGCTATGACCCACATCCAGAAGCTCTCAGAGTGGACGGAAGTGCCGTCGAGATCCATCAAAATTGCTTCCGCTTTCTTTTCAAAGCTCGTTTCGTGCAGGGGATATATCGCAGGATATCCGAGACCGCTTTTGACGTAGCAGAGTTTTTTGTCGTCAAATTCAATGATGTCGATTTTTTTGTCGTCGGGCGTGAGGATTCTTTTAACTCCGTCCTTGCCTGCGGTGAAAAAATCGCTTTTTTTGATTTCGTTCATTACAGTACCTCTACAGTATAGATTTTGCCTTTGCCTACGGAAACTTTGACGTCGCTGCCGTTGTTTTCAAGTACTTCTTTAACTTTGCCGTCAAGTCTGATGCTTCTTGCTTTCTCAAAGTCAAAGCCTACTTTGATGTTTGCGTCAACTGTATTTTCAGTGGGATTATATACTCTGATGAGAATTGTATCGTCGTCTGATTTCGTAACGCTGCTCAAAATGAGTTTTTCGTTGTCGATGGAAACGAAACTCTTTTCAAGCGGGAAAATACCGTCCTGTTTGCCGAATTCGCATACTTTAAGAGGAGCTCTGAAAGCGATGGCTTCGGAATAGAGTTTTGCTTCTTCCCAGTTGCCCGTGTGCGGCATAAAGGCATAACGATAAGTGAAACTGCGAAGCGATTGACTGCTTTCGTCGCCGGGATATTCCATCCAAAGCCTGTTATCGCAGGCGATGCGGACTCTCGTGCATCGGACAAGTCCCATAGCGATCGTCTGTTCTTCGTCGTTTTCAAGAATTTCATAGTCTTTTGTTGCGTCCGTAAGAACTGCAAAGCCGTTGTTCTCGTCCGCAAGGTCATACCACATCTGTGCGGGATGCCTTGCAAGCTCGTTTCCGCGAAGCTCGCCGTTGACGGACGGTTTTACGGGGAATTCGCTGACCATAAAGGAACCTTCGGCATAAGTCTTTTCGGCATTAAGTCCGGTCGGCATACAAACTTTGAAGTAGTGATCTCTTGCCGTGTTGTCGATGGTGGTGACAACTTCAAGATATTTCGAGCCTTTTCTGAGCGTCATTTCAACGCTGATCGGCATATCGACGGTGTTTTCGCTGCGAAGCTGACGTGCAAAGTCATATCTCTCGGGAAGTTTTATCGTAAGGCTTACGTTGAATTTAACTACGAGAGGGCCGTTGAGCGTAACGGATACGTTTGCGCTTTGTCCGAGGCTTGAGATAATTCTGTCGCAGGGAATATCGTTGTAGGTCCACATATTGCCCTGGTCGCCCATGTCCATGAAGTAGTTGAGGTTTTTATAAACTTTACCCGTAAGTTTGTCGGTAATGTCTGCTGTGCCGTCGGGGTTTACCTTAACTCTTATGTATTCGTTCTGCGCCTCGTTTGCACCGCAGAGCATGTTGTCGGCGAGGATTCTCGGAGCGTCCCAGTCTTCGTGAGGATAAGGATATTCGTTTTTCTGCGCCCATTTGATTTTATACGTTTTGTAGCCGAGAGCGGGGATGTCTTTTGCCTCGAAGAAGAGATGAACCTTCGTGCAGTAGAAGGGCATATTTCTGCTTCTGGGGTGATATATGCCTGCTCTGACGTTTGTCTGTCTTTCGGCTTCCTGAACTTTAACGGTGTTTCCTTTTTCGTCCTCAATGATAATGTACTGAAGAATGACGTCGGCGGGGATGTCAACGTAAGCTTCAACTATTTCGCTTCTTGTGAAAGCGGACGGATTGTGAACGGCAAGGAAATATTCCGTGTCGGAGACTTTTGAAGTATCTATTTCTTTTGTTACGTTTTCAAGACCTTTTCTCTCAAGACCTTTTGCGATGATGCCTGCCTGCGAAAGCCTTGCAAGCTCACCGTCGACGAGAGTTTTCGGACCGAGACCGTGCATTGAATCGTGGGCGTGGCTCTGGAAAAGAAGCGTCCAGATCTTTTCAAGGTAGGTTGCGGGGTATTTTGAAAGACCGTGCCTCCATGCGATCGTTGAAAGCGGCTCTGCGTAGTAGATGAGCGTGTTTTCGGCGTGGGAGTTTTCGATCATGACTTCGGGGTGAGTTGAGAAAACGTCCGTGTGGATGCTGCCGACGGGGCCGTCGCGCATGGGACCTTTCACAACGTCAAGGTCGTCGACTTTTTTAAGCTGCTCTTTCAGCTCTTTGAGATAGTCGGAGAGAGTTGAATGCACGATCTCGAGCTCGCCTTCATATTCTTTCTGAAGCGCTTTGACGTAATCGGGAGTGAGCGGATGGGGCTCGGTGAAATCCGTGCCGTCGAACATGAGAACGCATTCGGGAGCGGCAGTGCCTTCGACCGTCTTCAAAGCTCTTTCCATGCCCTCGCGGAGTTTTTCGGGGTGGTATGACGTTTCGGGGTCGAGGATGTCATAGAACCAGCCGTAATCGTCGGGGTTGGCGGTGTGGAAAACTTTGCCGAGCTCGCCCCATTTATATTGCCAGCGTTTGTCCCATGCGTCCTTGGCATAGACGATCGGGATATGGCCTGCAAAGAAGAAGTTCCAGCGGGCTTCCGGGCCGAGATGGGAGGCGTAAGCCTGAGTTCCGTCGGGAGCTTCCCAGATGAATTCGTGGTATTTGGACTTTTTGGGGTCCATGTATTTGTAGAAAACGATATTGTCGATGTCAAAGTCGGCGTATATCTGCGGGAGCTGACCGATCTGACCGAAAGAAAAGACGTTGTAGCCGCATTTGAGCGGCTCGCCGTATTCCTTCGATTTTTTCACGCCGTACTGAATGTTCCTGACAACGCTTTCGCCGTTGATGGGCGCGCAGTCCGGAAGTGTGAACCAGGGACCGATTTCAAGTTTGCCTTGCTTGACGTATTTGACGACGGTGTCCTTCATCTCGGGACGGATCTCGAGATAATCCTCTATCAGCGTGAGCTGACCGTCGCACAAAAACGAGCGGTAATCCTCGCGCTTTTCCATGATCTCAAAAAGATGGTCAAAAAGGTCGACCAGCCTCATTCTTGTTCTCTCAAATTCCCAGCGGAATTCCCTGTCCCAGTGGGTGTAGGTCACGATGTGGACTTTTTTCATTTTTTTATATTCCTTTCGCAAAAAGTATAGGATAATTTTAACACGCTCGTTGCGCGTTTGTCAACAAATTCGGCTATTTCAAAAACGCCTCAAGGCGGTATATCGGCTGGCCGAGATCGGAAAACCGTTTTTCGTATTCGGTCATGACGTTGCCCTCAAAACCGCTGTTGTGAAGATCGAGCGAAACGTTCTCCAACGCATAGCCGTTTTTTGAAAACTCCGAGATCGAATATTCAAAAAAATGCATGTTGTCGGTCTTCTGAAAGATCCTGCCGTCCTTTTTGAGAAACATCTTGTAAAGGTTGAGGAACCTTCCGTTTGTCAGACGGTGGTTTTCGTACCGCTTTTTCGGGTAGGGGCAGGAGAAATTCAGGTAGATGTTGTCGATCGAGTTTTCGGGCAGATATTTCGGCAGATATTCCGCACCGCCCTTGACAAAGATTATATTCGTCAGGCTTTCTCTCAGCGCCCTTTCGCATCCGCTGACGATGACGTTGCCCGTTTTTTCAACGGCGATGTAGTTTGTTTCGGGGTGGAGTGCCGCCGTTTCGCAGATAAAACCGCCCTGCCCGCAGCCGATCTCAAGTTCAACGGGGTTGGAATTCCCGAACAGCTTTTCAAAGTCAAAATATTCTTTTTTTTCGATGGCGGTGACGCTGTTGAGGTCGTCGCATTTCATCGTGATAAGATTTTTTTCGCACCCGGAAAGCCTCTTTTCGAGGTTCCTTTTTTTTCGCATTCTCATTTTGTTTTTCGTCCTTTATTTAAGTTCGAGCCGTTGCAGGATCTCCTGCGACAGTTCAACGCTTTTCCTGTCGGTTTTTTTCATTATCAGCTTTGCGCGTTCAAAGCCGTGATGCTCCGGTCTGAAAACAATGCCGCAGATCCTCATACCCCAAAAGAAGGGCAGCATGAACGGCGCTTTGCCGAGAGCGGGGTAAATCTTTTTGAGATCATTGTACGGCAAGAACAGCTTTGAAAGCAGGAATTTCGTTTTGCCGACGATCAAAGGAGAAGCCGAGTCGATTTTCCCCGACGCAACCTTTGACGGATCGCCGGATCGCCCCGCGCTGATAATGTAGTCGGTCAGAGTTGAATAAAATTCTTCGCAATCTTTCCCGTCAAACCACATTTCGCCCAAAGTTTTTATGCTTTCAAAAAAACCGGTCAACCCCGTTTCGCGCAGGTATTCTTCAAACAATCCTTTGTCGAGAGATCGTTCGTGGGTCTTAAGGTAGAGATATACGTCCGTAACAGAGTGGATTCCAACGCCGCCGGTTTTCACAAGGTTTTGCGCCATGTGATACAGGAGGTAAGTCAGTTCAAATTCCTTCGCCATCACGAGAACGCCGGTTTCTTCGTTCACGTTGTCCCACACACGGTCGAAAAAACCGTTATCGCTGACGAGCTTTTTGTGGATCTCGACACAGACGTAAGGCTTTTTCCAGAAAACGTAATGCTTGTCGTTCTGACTGTCGAATTTGTAGGAAAGCTCTTTGAGCAGCGGGTAGGTTTTTTCGTAATCCTTTTCTTCAACGAGCACGTCGGTGTCCGTGCTGTAGCGCATATATTTTTCGGGATAGAGGTTTTGGATCACGGCGCCTTTGAGGAAGAGGAAACGAATGCCGTTTTTTGAAAGGGCTTCGGACACTTCCGCCATCGAATTGTTTCTCGCAACGCTCGACATGATCATCATTTTGTTGTGAGAAGACATTTTTTCAAACAATTCCGAAGGGATCTTATCCCTGTGGGGCTTCAGCGCGCCGAAAACAAGCCCTATGACGCGGTGAGACAGAGCGATGCGGTACACTTTTTCAAGGTCGACGCCATCAAAAAGGCCGCTGTCGAGAGGAACGTTTTTCAACGAACTGCCGATGCATTCGATGACAAAAGACGATTCTTTTGAAAGCGTTTTCAACGCGCCGCACCCCCTTGCCTTTGAAACTGCTTCAATGATAACTTATTGAAAGGCAAAAGTCAATGATTTTGACTCCGAAAAAGTTAAATTTAACGGTAAATCCTGTTGACAAACAAGCGCCATAATGATATACTAAATGAAATCAAAAGGACGATTTGCATCTTGAAGGCTCTCAAATTTTGACGGCGCGAGAAAGCTCGACGAGATTTAACGGATACGGGGTTTTGGCTTTTGCTCCGGCGATCGTTTGTGCCTTGTCACGGGACAAGGTCGTTTTTATATGAAAGGACAGCTTATGGCGGCGAACAGATCAAAAAAATTTCAGACGTCTGAATTTCCGGGATTCGATCCCGAAGTTTGTATGCCGATTTTGTCCGACGAGGACTGCCCCGAAGAATACGTTGTGTTTCCCGGCTTTTGCGATGTGCATGTGCATTTTCGAGAGCCGGGGTTTTCTTATAAAGAAACGATAAAGAGCGGATCCCTCGCCGCCGCGCGCGGAGGATATACCGATGTTTGCACTATGCCAAACCTCGACCCCGTGCCCGACAGCGTTGAAAATATCCGCAAACAGCTTGAGATCATCGAAAATGACGCAGTTATCGGCGTTCACCCCTACGCTTCGATAACCGTCGGTCAAAAGGGCGAAATGCTGTCCGACATGGAAAACCTTGCGCCGCTGTGCATTGCGTTTTCCGACGACGGCAGGGGCGTGCAGAGTGAAGAGATGATGGAGGAAGCGATGACGAGAGCCAGAAAGCTCGGAAAGCTCATCGTCGCCCACTGCGAGGTCAATTCTCTGCTCGGCGGGGGATATATCCATAAAGGCGTTTATGCAAAAGAGCATGGCCACAGAGGCATCTGCTCCGAGAGCGAATGGCGTCAGATCGAAAGGGACGTGAAGCTTGCAAAAAAGACGGGCTGCGCTTACCACGTTTGCCACATCTCCTGCCGCGAGAGCGTAGAGATCATCAGGAAGGCGAAAGCGCAAGGCGTTGACGTGACCTGTGAAACGGCTCCGCACTATCTGACGCTTGACGAAAACGATCTTCGCGAGGACGGGAAATTCAAGATGAATCCTCCGCTTCGTTCAGCCGACGACCGCCTTGCGCTGATAGAGGGAATAAAAGACGGTACGATAGACATGATAGCGACCGACCATGCGCCGCATTCAATGGAAGAAAAAAGCCGCGGGCTTGAAAAAAGCGCGTTCGGCATCGTCGGGTTGGAGACGGCGTTCCCGGTTTTATACACTTTCCTCGTCAGGGAAAATGTCCTAACTATCCAAAAGCTCATCGAGCTTCTTTGCACCAATCCGAGGAAGCGTTTTAATATACCTTTTAATAACAACGACTACAGCATATGGGATCTGTCAAAACATTTTGCGGTCGATCCCGAAAAATTCCTCTCGATGGGCAGGGCGACACCGTATGACGGCATGAAGCTTTACGGCGAATGCTTGAAAACCGTCAGGAATTCAGGGACAGTTTATGAAAAACAGGTGGAGAAATGAAACAGGTATTTTTGGAAATAAAAGAAAATACTGCGCTGACGAAGGACGTCTTTAAAATGACGCTCGTCGGCGACGTCGGCGAAATCAAAAAGCCGGGGCAGTTTGTAAACCTGAAAATATCGGGCGTGTTTCTCAGGAGACCGATCTCCGTCTGCGACAGGGATGAAAACAGCATCACGCTCGTCTATAAAGTCGTCGGAAAAGGCACAAAGATGATGTCGTCCCTCAGAGAGGGCAAAACTCTCGACGTCCTCACCGGACTCGGCAACGGATACGACTGCGAAAAATCGGGCGACAAACCGTTGCTCATCGGCGGGGGAGTGGGAATACCGCCGCTCTATCTGCTCGCGAAAGAGCTTTTGAATCAGGGCAAAAACGTCAGCGTGATACTCGGCTTCAACACCGCAGGCGAGATATTCCTGAAAGACGAATTTGAAAATCTCGGCTGTTTAGTCACCGTCACGACCGTCGACGGCAGCAAAGGCGTAAAGGGGTTTGTTACGGGCGCAATAGAAGGCGGATACACCCATTTTTACACCTGCGGCCCCGAGCCCATGCTAAAGGCGGTCTACGGCAAAACCGTAACTTCGGGACAGTTCAGCTTTGAAGAGAGAATGGGTTGCGGATTCGGCGCGTGCATGGGATGTTCGTGCAAAACCTTGACGGGGTACAAGCGCATTTGCAAAGACGGCCCCGTGCTGTTCAAGGAGGAGATATTATGGGAAAAATGAGCGTAAACCTCTGCGGCATCGAGCTTGACAATCCCGTGATACCTGCTTCGGGAACGTTCGGATTCGGCTATGAATTTGCGGAAATTTACGATATAAATATCCTCGGCACGTTCTCCTTCAAGGGTACGACAAAAGAAGCTCGGTTCGGCAACGATCTGCCGAGGATAGCCGAGTGCACCCAGGGCATGATAAACGCTGTCGGACTTCAGAATCCCGGCGTTGAAAAAGTGATTTCGGAAGAACTGCCGAAACTGAAGAAGTGTTTTCACAAACCCGTGATGGCTAACGTCAGCGGTTTTTCGGTCGAGGAATATGCCCACGTCTGCTCAAGGCTTGACGGCGAGGAACAGATCGGCTGGTTTGAAGTCAACGTCAGCTGCCCAAACGTCCACGGGGGCGGGATGAGCTTCGGCACTCAGCCTTCTGCTGTAGCGCAGGTCGTTTCTGCGGTGAGAAAAGCTACGAAAAAACCGATCATAATAAAACTTTCCCCAAACGTGACGGACATCGTTTCCATCGCAAAGGCGTGCGAGGACAACGGCGCCGACGCAGTGAGCCTTGTCAACACGCTGTTGGGAATGAGGATAGACCTGAAAAAGAGAAAACCCGTGATCGCAAACGTGATGGGAGGCTTTTCGGGGCCTGCAATTTTCCCCGTCGCTTTACGCATGGTTTATCAGGTTTCAAAAGCCGTGAATATACCCGTCGTCGGAATGGGCGGAGTCTCGAGCGCGGAAGACGTTATCGAGATGATGCTCGCCGGCGCAACGGCGGTCGAAGTCGGAACTGCAAACCTTGTCGACCCCGAAGCCTGTAAAAAAATAATCGAAGCTCTGCCCCAAAAGATGGAGGAGCTCGGAATTGACGATTTAAAAAGTATTATCGGAGGTGCCTGTTGATGGGCAAAGACGTGATCATCGCCTGCGATTTTCCTTCGAGGGAAAGTACGCTCGAATTTCTTGAAAAGTTTAAGGACGAAAAACCTTTTGTGAAAATCGGCATGGAGTTGTACTATTCGGAGGGTCCGCAGATCGTCCGTGACATAAAAAAGAGGGGACACAAAATCTTCCTCGACCTCAAGCTTCACGACATACCTAACACGGTCAGGAAATCGATGGCGGTGCTGTCGAAGCTTGACGTTGACATATGCAACCTCCATGCGGCGGGAACTTCGGAGATGATGAAAGCCGCGCTGGAAGGATTGACGAGAGAGGACGGCACAAGGCCTCTGCTCATAGCGGTGACACAGCTTACTTCGACAAGTCAGGAAGCTATGCAGAGAGATCTTTTGATAAACGAACCGATCGACAATGTCGTGATGCACTATGCGAAAGTCGCGAAAGAAGCGGGACTTGACGGCGTTGTCTGTTCGCCGCTTGAAGCAAAAAAGGTGCACAGCGAGGTAGGTCGGGATTTCCTTACGGTTACCCCGGGCGTCAGATTCGCCGACTCGGACGTCGGAGACCAGAAACGTGTCATGACTCCGGCTCAGGCAAAGATCGAGGGCTCCGACTACATCGTCGTCGGCAGACCGATAACGGCGGCGCAGGATCCTGTCGAAGCCTACAGAAGATGCGTGAAAGATTTTGTTGATTGAACTATAAAAGGAGAGAGCGACAATGAAAGAAATGATTGCAAAAGACCTGCTTTCCATCAAGGCGGTGTTTTTCAGACCGGAGGAGCCCTTTGTTTGGGCGAGCGGAATAAAAAGCCCGATCTACTGCGACAACAGGCTGACTCTGACGGACGTAAAAGTCCGGGACGACGTTGAGAACGCTCTCGCACAGCTTGTACGTGAAAACTATCCCGAAGCACAAGTCCTGATGGGGACTTCAACCGCAGGCATCGCTCACGCGGCGATAGTCGGGCATATCCTAAAAATGCCGATGGGCTACGTCCGTTCGAGCGGAAAGGATCACGGCAGGCAGAACCGTATCGAGGGCAAGCTCGAAAAAGGCCAGAAGGTCGTGGTGGTTGAAGACCTGATCTCAACGGGCGGCAGCGTGATAGACGTGGTTGAAGCTCTCAGAGAATACGGCGCGGAAGTCCTCGGCGTAGTCAGTATTTTCACCTACGGCATGAAAAAAGGTCTTGAAAGGCTTAAGGAAGCCGACGTAAAAAACGTCTCTCTTACGGATTTCGACGCAGTTGCCAAAGTCGCGGCGCAGGAAGGATATATCAAAGCGGAGGATATCGAAAGACTGATAGCTTTCAGAAATAACCCCTCCGACGAAAGCTGGATAGGCGGTGGAAAACAGTGAAAGGTCTGATAGATATTCTCGATTTTTCAACCGAGGAGCTTGACGAACTGATCGAAACGGCGTGCGATATTATCGAAAACCCCGCCGATTATTCCGAAAAATGCAAGGGCAAAAAGCTTGCGACTCTCTTCTACGAGCCGTCGACGAGGACAAGGCTGAGCTTTGAAGCGGCGATGTATGAGCTGGGCGGAAACGTCATCGGTTTTTCCGAAGCCAACAGCTCGTCTTCCGCGAAAGGCGAGAGCGTTGCGGACACGGCGAAGACGATAAGCTGCTACGCAGACATCATCGCAATGCGCCACCCCAAAGAGGGCGCGGCGCTCGTCGCAAAAAACAACGCCTCGATCCCTGTCATCAATGCCGGCGACGGCGGCCATTGCCACCCGACTCAGACGCTCGCCGACCTGCTGACGATATACCGCGAAAAGGGCGGCTTCAGCGGATTGAAGATCGGATTTTGCGGCGACCTTAAATTCGGCAGAACGGTGCATTCGCTCATTAACGCTCTTTCAAGATATGAGGACAACGAAGTTTATCTTATATCGCCCGACGAGCTGAAACTTCCGAGCTACGTCAAAAAAGACGTGCTTGTCAAGCAAAACATAAAGTATACCCAGACGACTGACCTCGAAAGCGTTATCGGGGAGCTCGACATTCTCTACATGACGAGAGTCCAGCGCGAGAGATTCTTCAACGAGGAGGATTACCTGAGGCTGAAGGACAGCTACATCCTCACCGAAAAGAAGCTCGAAAAAGCCAAGGCCGATCTTTCGATCATGCATCCGCTGCCGAGGGTCAACGAGATCAGCGTTGAGATCGACAACGACAGCAGAGCCTGTTATTTCAAGCAGGTGCTCAACGGAAAATACATGAGGATGGCGCTCATTCTCAAACTTCTTGAGGAGGCTGAAAAATGAACGTAGATTCAATTCTCAACGGCGTTGTTATCGACCACATCGAAGCCGGGAGCGGAATGCGGCTTTACGATCTGCTTGGGCTCGACGAAGTTGACGTGTCCGTTGCGATCATCAAAAACGTCACCAGCAGAAAAATGGGCAAAAAGGACATCATCAAAATAGACGGAGAAGTCCCGATCGACTTTGACCTCATCGGCTTTGTCGATCCGGAGGCGACGCTCAACATAATCAAGGACGGAAAACTGATGGAGAAAAAGAGGATCGATATGCCTCTTGAGCTGCGCAACGTCATAAAATGCAAAAACCCCAGGTGCATAACTTCCTGCGAGCAGGAACTGCCCCACGTTTTCAAATTGACCGATAAGGACAACAAAGTTTACCGCTGTATTTACTGCGAAACGAAAGCCAACTGAAAAGGAGTGTAAAAAATGGCAAAATTCATCAACGAACCTTCTCATACCTTCAATGAATATCTTCTTATCCCGGGATATTCTTCAAGCGAGTGCGTGCCTGCAAACGTGTCGCTGAAAACTCCGCTCGTAAAATACAAAAAGGGAAAGGAAGAGCCGTCGATCACGATGAACATCCCGATGGTTTCGGCGATCATGCAATCGGTTTCCGGCGACAGGCTTGCCGTTGCGCTCGCGACCGAGGGCGGCGTTTCGTTCATATACGGCTCGCAGTCGGTCGAGGATGAGGCGGCTATGGTCCGCCGCGCAAAGTCGTACAAAGCGGGCTTTGTAAAGAGCGATTCCAACCTCAAACCCGACGCAACTCTTGCGGACGTTATCGAGCTTACGGACAAAACCGGTCACTCCACGATCGCGGTTACAGCCGACGGAACTTCCGAAGGCGAACTCCTTGGTATCGTAACGAGCAGAGATTACCGCGTCAGCCGTATGTCCGCTGACGAAAAAGTTTCGAGCTTTATGACGCCTTTTGAAAAGCTTATCGTTGCCAAAGAAGGCATCACTCTCGGCGAGGCAAACGACATCATCTGGGATCACAAGCTCAATTCCCTGCCTATCATTGACAACAACAAAAAGCTTTGCTATCTCGTTTTCAGAAAAGACTATGATTCCCACAAGCAAAACCCGAACGAGCTTCTCGACGACCACAAAAGGTATGTTGTCGGTGCGGGCATCAACACGAGAGATTATGCCGAGCGGGTGCCTGCGCTGATAGATGCGGGCGCGGACGTGCTTTGCATAGATTCTTCCGAGGGATTTTCCGAGTGGCAGAAGCTCACCATCGCCTGGATCAGGTCAAACTACGGCGACAAAGTCAAGGTCGGCGCAGGCAACGTCGTTGACGCGGACGGCTTCAGATTTCTCGCCGAATGCGGTGCCGATTTCATCAAGGTCGGCATCGGCGGCGGCTCCATCTGCATCACCCGCGAGACGAAGGGCATCGGCAGAGGACAGGCGACTGCGCTGATGGAAGTCTGCGAGGAGAGGGACAGATAT
>JAFTCG010000026.1 GCA_017454815.1 Clostridia bacterium | reverse complement strand
TTGCTTTCTCTTTGGCTATTCTTTCTTTTTCGATTGCTTTAGCTCTCTCTTTGGCGATACGTTCTTTTTCCCTCGCCTTCGCCTTTTCGCGAGCTATTCTCTCTTTTTCTTTGGCAAGCTCTTTAGCTTTACGGGCTCTCTCCTGCTCGCGGGCTTTTTCGCGCTGAGCGATTTCTTTGAGCCTTGCAGCTTCTTTTTCCTTGCGCTCTTTTTCTTTGGCTTTGGCCTTTTCTTTGGCTAACTTTTCTTTCTCTATGGCAAGCTCTTTAGCTTTACGCGCTCTCTCCTGCTCGCGGGCTTTTTCACGCTGAGCGATCTCTTTGAGCCTTGCAGCTTCTTTTTCCTTGCGCTCTTTTTCTTTGGCTTTAGCCTTTTCTTTGGCCAACTTTTCTTTCTCTATGGCAAGCTCTTTAGCTTTACGCGCTTTTTCGAGTTCTTTCTGTTTTGCGCGCGCCTGAGCTTCTTTGTACTTCTGCATTTCTTTCTGCTTTGCTATGCGCTCTTTTTCTCTCTGCTGAGCGGCACGCTGTTTTTGAAGCTCAAGAGCTTTTGCCTTTTCGGCGCGTTCTTTCTCACGCTGTTTTGCAAGACGCTCTTTTTCTTTCGCCTGGAGAAGAAGCTGTTTTTCTCTCTCTTTAGCCTTGCGTGCTTTTTCTCTTTCACGCTCACGTCTGGCTTTTTCAAGAGCAAGTTCTTTTTCTTTCTTCGCCTTTGCTCTGGCTCTTTCGCGTTCTTTACGCTGCCTTTCGAGTTCTTTCTCGCGAGCGATCCTGGCGGCTTCTCTTTCCCTGCGGCGTCTTTCGATTTCTTTTTTGCGGGCAATTTCGGCTTTGATACGTTCTTCGATGATGCGCTTTCTGTCCTTTTCGGCGGTGATAGCGCGATCGATCGCATCTTTAAGCTGTTTTTCGCCTTCCATCTTCTTCTTGTTGGCGCGCTTTAATTCGTCAACAAAAATCTTTCTGACTTCCTCAACGTCGAGATCATAGTCAATGACAAGCTCTTCGGCAAGACGTTTGAGAAGTTTGGGCTTAATCTTGCGCTTTTTGAGTCTTGCAGGGATCTCTTTTTCTTCTCCGCAGTTTTTCTTGAGGAGGAGATAATTGTTGGTGAGCATTGTATAGAGGTCTTCTCTATAGCCGTCGCTGACCATTTCGTCATATTCTTTGACATTGATCTCATAACCGACTTCGTCATAAGCCTGGATAAACTGCCACAACGCAAGGCAGGCGCGGAAGTCCGGGTTTTTGAGGATGACGTTCGTCCTCATGATGGGCGGTCTGACGGGAGTACAGTTTCGCATCTCGCGCATGAATTTTGAATGCACGAACTCGTCAATAACCGTCTTGAGCCTTACAATCCTGTCGAAAACGGATTTATGCTCGGAGCCTTCGGAGGCGATGTCGCCGACAGCCTGGGTCGCGATCTCCATCTTAAATGTCAGGAGCTCGTTGCCTTTTTGGATAGTGCTTTCCATTTTAAGGGAATCCATGTCCTCATCTTTTGCAAGATTGATGAGTACATCGTATCTCTCCTGGATAAACCACTGGAGCTGCTTGACGAGGGTGAAAATAAACCTGTTTTCGTAGATCTCAAAGCTTTCCTCGCGGAAAACGTTAAGGATGTGGTGGGGCGTTACGGTATCTTCCTCAACTCTTGCGATAAGGTTTGTGTGCTGGGCAAGGTGGCGGACAGATTCGGCAGTAATTTTCCTCGCTTTTTCAATTGCTACGATTTCTTCTTCCTGCACAATGAACTTACGGGGATTTCGGATGATGTTATCCAAAGGTATGATACAACTTTCGATCGCGTCAACCCATTTCAAATCTATATTTTTTTCAAAATTCCTGTGGTACAAGGAGAAATTATTCGTTCCGGAAGTAATAGCTTCATGCATATACTCATAGAAATCGTCCTGTTTCGCCAGGGCAGACATATTATCCTTGTAGACAGAATATAAGTCCGTAAACGAGCTGCTCATACAATTGAACCCCTTTGGAAAAGATAGATGTAGTCTTTAAAAAAGATGATCACATCAATTACATCAGTTTCTGAAGTCTTTCGAGATAGTCCTTCGATTCCTTCATGTTGGACTTGCCGAAGTGCTTGTTAAGATATGTAATAAGACCGCCGATCTCGTTCCTGATGAAGGAGATGTTCAGGCTTTCGAACTTACGAAGGATCTTATGGCAAAGAACATAGTCAAGTCCGTCAATTTCGGTTCCGCCGCAAGCAACGTACGCCGGCACGAAATCTTCAAGCTGTTTAACAATACGGTTACCGAAAGCAAGGCGGAAATGTTCGATAACATAATCGTCGAGCTCGGCAAGCTTCCTGAGGCTTTCCTCGGAAACTTTATATTTGACCTTAGCTTCTCTGAACATATCCTCAACGTGGTGATAGTCGAGATAAAGAGGATCAGCGAGAGGAGCCTCGAAGTATTTACCTTTTGAGTTGATGTCGATGGGCAACGCACGGTCGTAAACCTTATCGGTAACGGCGAAAGTGGAGTCGTCGTTATTGATCGTGCCGACATACCACATGTTTTCGGGGAGCTTGATCTTGCCTTCATACATGAGTTTCGGGTCGGTCGGCCATACGTTGGGGACGAGGGAAACTACCCATTCATCGCGGCTGGGCATTTCAAGGATCGAAAGAAGCTCGGCAAAGTAATATTCAACACGGGCGATGTTCATTTCGTCGAGGATCGTAAGGAAAATATCGTTCTTATATTTTGCCTCATACATTTTCTTGAGAACTTCGGTCTCGTTGAAACGTTTTGTGAATTCGTTGAAGTAGCCGAAAATCTCGGTACGGTCACGCCATGAGGGCTGAACAGAAGCGATCGTTACGTCGTTGTGAGTAAATTTTCCGAAAGCGTAAGGAAGAGAGGTTTTTCCTGTACCGGAAATACCCTGGAGGATGATAAGACGTGTAGAGGACATTGCGGCGATGAACAGGCGGATGATCTTGGGCTCATAAAAGAGTCCCATCCTGGAGCATGCGAAGTTGCGGAAGCGGTCGCAGATCTCGGGGAGAGTGATCTCATTGTCATATACGGGCGGCTCATAGCCTTCCATGGCAAGGTCAACCTGAGTGAGCTTGTAGAAACGGCTGTAGTCTTCTGCTGTCGCATCCGTTTCGTCCTCGTCGCCTTCTTCTTTATCGCCTTCATATTCTTCATACGGGCTTTCGCCGGGCTTGAGCCCAAGCTGGGAAACTTTCATGGCGAGGATCTTTTCTTTTTCAATGTTGAGCTTGATAACTTCTCTGTTGAGGTTGCCGACTTCGTTGAGGAGTTCTTCCTGGTCGACAAGCGTTTTTCTGAATCTGACATACTTTTTGAGGAGCATTACGACAAGCATAACGATGCCAACGAGCGCGGCAAGAACTACAAGCATGCACAGGATGGCAAGGATCCAGCCGCCTGCGCCAAGCTGCGAAGAATACTCCTTGAATATAGAGATATACTTCGGAATATTGAAAATGTTAACAATTCCAAGGAAGATGCCCTTGAAAATGCCCCAGATTCCTTCAATAAAGAACTGGTCCAGGAATGCTTGTAAGAATTTCATCAATACGCTCATTTGATTCACCTCATAGTATAGTGGTTTTCGGTTAAAGTTTTATATAAAGAATAACAAGTCAAAAGACACTGTATTACTTTTTTCCAAATTTATAATAGTTTTATGGCAACGCCGGGGTGTTATTTGTTGGCGTTTTCTTCGGCGTCGGAGTTTTGCGCCTGCGCCTGGCTTTTGAGATATTCCTCGGCAATACGCTTCTTCTCTTCTTCGGAAATGCCTTCGATCCCTGCCTTTTCGTTCTTTTTGGCGATGATGATTGAAAGGAATTTGTAAAGCTCATAGATGAAGAAGATGGCAAGCGGGATGAGAACGCAGATCATAAAACCGGTCTGAGTTCTGAGGAAATCCATGACGGATCCGAGAACGGGGACCCTTTTACCCGTGTAAACGCCGATAACGTCGCTCGATCCAATACGGGTAAGGTCGTTTGTGTCAAGATTATCGCCCTTTGTGGTGTAGAAACGATAATCGGACGTATCGTTAAGGTTTTCCACCTTTACGATCCTGTGGGAATTGATAAAGTCGTTGCCTGTTTTCAGGTCTGTCGCATAGAAAGTAATAATATCTCCAACCTGAAGATTTGTTGCGTCAAAGCCTTTTGTCTTGGATATAATCAGATCGCCTTTGTTAAAAGTCGGCGACATCGAGTCGGACTGTACAGCAAACGGACTGTAACCCATAATATTGGCTACTCCGTTGCCACTCGCTTTTGAAGAGAACGTAAGGACGGAAATAACTATTGCAATAATTACAATGGCTATAAGGAGAATGTCAACAATAATTCCAAGAATTTTTTTAGATTTTTTACTTTCCATGGGTTACCCACCTTTAGTAAATTTTGAAGTTTCATCCGTGGCAGGGGTTTTTACGCCCCCGCCACAAATGAAAGTTAATTAAGCTGTTTTAAAGCCGGTATCATCAGCTATAGAGTTGCTTTGTTTAGTCTAAGCAATCAACTAAGTTTGCTATTTGCCGTCAGGCAAACAGAGCATTCTTAAGTTCTTAAATAAAATTCAATTTATGAGATAGATTACGCTACCTTTGAGAACTTAAGATATACGGCAAGGTTACCGCCAGCTGCGAGTTCATCAGTACACTGATCATCATAACCTTCGATCCAGAGTTTAACCCAAACCTTAACGGCTGTGCCGGATGTAAGGGAAACAGTGATGTTGGAAAGGTTTGTTGTTGTGTTTGTGAGAGCTGTTGTAGCCGGGTTTCTGCCTGTTGCAGATGCATAAACGAGAGAGCCGTCGCCAGTTGTATCGGGAAGATAAACTGTTGTCGAGGAAGCACCGTCTGCATGAACAGCAAGTCTTGCAGCCTGTTTTGCAGCTACGTCGTTTGCGTTGTTGGCAGTCTTGGGATCAATAGTAGTTCCGGTAAGGTTTACAGTTGCTGAACCTTCACCTTTGTACTTGAGCCATACAGGGAATTCATAATAAAGGCCTGTTTCCTGAGAATCGATTGTTTCGATAACAACAACGTCGCCTTCTTTATGGCCTGTATAGAATGTTGAAGTACCGTTTGAAGAAACGGGGAACATCTTCTGTGAGCTGCCAACGATGTGTGTATATGCACCAGCGTTGGAGATCTGGTCAAGTGTGATCGTTGTGTCCCAGTTTGTGCTGTCAGCAGAGATCATAAGTCCGTCGGACTTGGAAACTGCAGCGTCAAAAGATGTGACATCAACGGAATTGCCCATTGAGAACCATGCAAATGTTGCAGATGTAAGAACAATTGCGGAAACAACGAGCATAGCAATTGCAGCTATTAAACTACGTTTTTTCATAATATTTTACCTCCATTGATTATTTGAAAGCATGTGCTTTCGGCTTTGTTTATCCTAATATGTGTTGATGAGATATTTTAAAGATTTAAGGGTTTAAATCAGGAACTTGTAGATTAATCAAGATTGCTCTTAACTTTTAAACAAGCTCCCCATTTCCGGCTTTGTCATCTATGACATTGAAATGCATAGACAGCTTAACCTCTCCTCCTAAAATATCATCAACACATTCGGGATCATCCCCTTCAAGCCAGATGACGACGGTGTATTTCACCTTTTCGCCCGACTTGATAATCGACGACTCTTCTTTCATGACCGTCTTCGGGTCAATCCAGGTGGCGTCGACTGCCACTTTTTCGATTCCGCCCTTTGCGGCGGCTTTCGCGTAATCCTTCTTTTGGTCGTTCCGGATCACGCGCACGCGAATCGCGTTGTCAGCGTCCTTGTTCTGATCGTCAAGAGTAACAGATGAATCGTAACAAATATCTTCTTTGGTGTCGTTGCCAAGAGCGAACGTATAACATATGTAAAGCGATTTTCCCATTTCATCATAGCCGTTCTGGGAGCCGTAGACGCTGCCGAGATTGGCCGGAAGATCTCTCACGCTGATATTCCAGAAGTTTTCAACCGGCTCGGCGTTAAGACGGATCGTGGGATTGTCGCCGTTGCCGTTGTCGTAGAGCGAAAGACCTTTTGAGTCACGGTTCAGGCTGACAGTGAAGCCTGTTGAGTTAACGAACCTGGCGCACGCCCAGCTGATTGACATCAGCAAGATGATCAATACCAGAATAATTATCAATAAACGAAGCACCGTGTTGGTCGTCCTGACTTTCTTTGCGGTCGTCCGGACGCTGAATTTTTGCATTCTTTTGAGAGTTTGCTCCTGCTGTTCAAGCAATTTCTCCTGTTCGGTCACTTCATCATCTCCTTTCAAAAACAAGAATTCATGCTACGAAACCTTTGCTCAAGTTATTTTACTTCTCTTTCCTTCACATAAGTTCCATACAGCGGACCGGAGAGCCTGTCGACGCCCATTTTTTTGAGCATCGTTTCTTTTTCGACGGAGTCGATGCCTCCGACCATCGTTCTTGTTTCGATCTTTTTGGCAAATTCTATAATGCCCTGGACCATGTTCTGCTGTCGTTCGTCCACGAGGATGTTCTCAAGCAGGCATTCGTTGAGTCCTATATAATCGACCTCATACTGGCCGAGGTTGGAAAGCGAGGAATACTCAATCCCGAAATCGTCGATCGCCACGTTAAAGCCCTCGTCGCGAAGAAGCCTGATGTTTTCCTTGATGTTGTCCTGATCCGCAGGGAGGATGTTCTGAGTGATGCAAAAGCAGAACTTGTCGGGAGATATCTCTTTTTTATCGACGATCTTCTTCATGTCGTTGAAGAAGGTTTTCTTGTTAAGCTGTTTGACGGACGTCCACATGAGCAGGGAGTCGATCTCGACTTCTTTCGCCTCACAGCGTTTTATCGCGTCACAGCATTCTTCGAGCGCAATTTTGCCAAGCTCATAAATCTGCCTCGACTTCTCGGCGACGGGGACATATGTCTCCGGAAGGATGATGCCCATCGAACGATCCATCAGCCGAAGCTGGGTGTAGTGGTCGATCGCCATATTCAGATGGACGTCAAAGACCGGTCTGTACAAAACCTCGATCGTCCTGAAACGCGGCAATTTTTCAGTTACTTTGGTAGTTTCTGACATGATCTGCACTCTCCAAATAAAGTGGTCTGAAACGGGACTCGTCTTATGTTTGAATACAAACACGGACAGTACCCTACATTTTTACTCGTAGTTATTATATCACTCCAAGTCAATATTGTCAATAAAATTTATGTATTTTTTTTGGAGTTTTATATCAAAAATCTATAGTTTTTTCTGAAAGATTTTTGCGAAAAATTTGATATGTTCTATTTAGAAAATAATAAAAAATCGGAGCAAAAATTTGCTCCGAAATTATTGAAAAATATTAAGCTTTTTTCATTTGTTTTTCATAAGTTTTATAACGTCAGAAGTGTCACGCAAAACTCATTTGTTTTCAAGAGCGTCGATGCTCAGAAGCTTTTGCAGTATTCTATCAACGTCCTTTTCGATCACGTCTGCCGGGGCGTCGTAAACCTCAGCCATTTTTTCGACAATCTGCTGTTTTGTGACGTCCTCTTTCAGACAATCGACGATGAATGCGGCGGTTTCGTTGCTCGTCACTATGCCCTGAAATTCGCCCTTGACGTCGATCATGATCTGTTCATCCTCAATGTTGTGGGTCAAAAAATTTGTCTTCAGCTTCATATTTCAGCCTTTCATTTTTTCAAAAGCCATTTTCGCCGCGTCGATATCCGGCGAACATTTCATTTCATAAAACGACACTTTGTCCATTTTATCAAGTAAAGAAAACAATTTCAATAAATATGCGTCGTCATTTTTATAATAAACGTGACGACAGAGCTTCGGATACGCCTTCAAAAACGGGAGCGGAACGATCTCGTTTTCTCCCCTATCGAGGAAGCACACGGCTTTCAGGGGGAACGACACGTTGCTGCCCAGATCATGCTTGCCCTGCCAGGGCGAGCCATATACATAAACGTCGCCGTTTTCAAAGCGAAGCAGCGGTTTATCATCGTTTATCATAACGGCTCTGGCACCGAGATATTCACGCCAGAATTTTGTGTGAGTAGATTTGCCGGTGCCGCTTTTTGCAAGGAAGATATAAGCCTCTCTATCGACCGCAACAGCCGAGCCATGGAGCAGAACGACGTTTCTGCTTATGGCATATTCGCAAAACGCCCTGTAAACGGCAAGGGTTTCGAGATATGCGTCGTCGAAGCCGTCTTCCCCACGTTCAAAATCGATCATCTCTTGGGTGACGATGACGGTGAAATCAGGTTTCTTCTGCGACACATAATCACGGCAAAGGCGATGCACCTGCTCATAGATAGAGCATATCTCAACCGCGATCCCGGCGAATTCATAATTTCCGCAAATCATTATCCGAACACTCTGTCAAGCCATTCATTGCATAGATCAAGCCAATGATTGTTGTGAAAACAGGCGGGGCCGACTTCTTTCGTGCAGGTGCTCATGCCGTGCGGCCCTTCCAGGAACATATGAAGTTCGCAGGAGCTGTCGGATTTTTTGCGCATTTCCTCGCAATAGCGAAGCGAGTTTTCAACCGGCACTGCGTCGTCGGTATATGTATGCCAAAGGAACGTCGGAGGTGTGTGCTTTCCGACACGGCTGGGAATGTCGTATTTCGCGAGCAGTTTTTCATCCTTTGAGTATTTTCCGAGCAGGTTGTCAATCGAACCCTGATGGGTGTACTCGTCCGTCAACAGGACGGGGTAGCAAAGGATCGCGGCGTTGGGTTTGTTCGAGCCCGGCTCGATGTCGAGGTGTTTCGTTATCATCTCGTTGTTCCAGAGAGTTGCGAGGCTGCCTGCAAGATGACCGCCGGCGGAAAAACCGATCACGGCGATCTTTTCGGGATCGATATACCATTTGTCGGCATTCTTTCTCATCAGGCTCATGGCTTCGGACGCTTCGAGCAGAGGTCTGGAAGCTTCGGGCATCATGCTCGACGCCTTCAATCCGACGGAATATCTTAAAATTCCGCAGTTATAGCCCTTTGAAAGAAAATATCTGGCAACAGGCTCCGCTTCCCTGTCGGAGCAAGAGGCGTATGCGCCGCCGGGCAGGATTAGCATTGCGGGACGTTTCCTGACAGTATATTCGGGTGATGGGTCACAACAGAACATTTCAAAAGTAACGTCTTCTTCGTTTTCGTGGAGAAATATTTTTTCGTAGATCATTTTTTATACCCCTTTATTTAATAACTTCCGTGCCGCCTACAGGTCTGATGCTCAGAACGTAGCAGGAGTTTTCGCCGTAGATGGCTTTCATGGTTTCAAGATACTTTTCAAGAAGGTCTTGGGGCACAAAAGCCTGCATCGTTCCCGCAAAGCCGCCGCTGTGGACGCGCCATGCTCCCCTACCCTTGAGCAGTTGCTCCGCAACGGCGAGCGCAACGGACAGATTCTGCTGTTTGGGCGCAGAGACGGGATAGACGTTCTGGTTGTACATATATGACGACCTTCCGCTTTCGATCACGTTTGATTTGAAGGTCTCAAAATCACCTTTTGAGAGGGCGTCGGATTCTTTGTCAACACGTTTGTTATCCTCGAAGAAATGTATCGCGCGGAGCACGGGAACGTCGCCGAGCTTTTCGCGGATGGCGGGAATGTTCGCATAGAACTCTTTTTCATCAACTTCGCGAAGGACGTCTTTCCCGAAAAATCCTGCGACAGATTCCATGTTTTCCCTGACAGCGGCATATTCTCCGGTGAGATTTGCGTGGCTTCCGCCGGTGTCGACGATGCAAAGGCAGTAGCCGGATTTTGAAAAATCAAAATCAACCTTGGAGATGAGGGGCTTTTCGGTATCCTTGAAGTCGATCTCGACAAAGCTGCCGACGGACGACGCCATCTGATCCATAAGACCGCAGGGTTTTCCGAAATACTTGTTTTCGGCAAACTGGGCTATCTGCGCGATTTCTTCTGCGCTGACTGCGTTATCGTTAAAAAGGCTGTTGAGCACCCATCCGATGAGCACCTCAAAAGCGGCAGAAGAAGAAAGCCCCGAACCGGAAAGAACGTTGGAAGTCGTATAAGCTTCAAACGCTCCGACCTTATATCCCCGCTCGACAAAACCTGCGCACATTCCCCTGATGATTTCGGAAGACTTTGAAAAAAGCTCCTTATGTACGTTCAGGTCAAGCAGATTGATCGTATCCATCGGATATCCGACGGATTTCACCCTGATAATGTTTCCGTCAACCTTGCGGCAGGCGGCAACGGCGTCGAGGTCGATCGCCGCGGCAAGGACTTTTCCCCTGTTGTGGTCGGTATGGTTGCCGCAGACTTCCGTCCTTCCGGGCGCGCTGACAAATTTTACCCCGTCGTCGCAGTCGAATTCATCGCAGAACAGATCATAAAGCTCTGCGTATCTTTTCTCCTGGTTTCTCACAGCGTCGTCGGTGACGTAAACTCTCCTGAGCTGCGTGTCGAATGCTCCGGAAAGAAGGTTGGATCTGAATGTTTCTCTGTTCATTTTTTTCCCCCGTTAAAAAATTAATTGGATTTTCTATTTATTGCGTCAACGATCATGTTTACGCAGATCATTGACACGCCTGAAAACAGTATCAGTATAGCTATCGGCAAAATAAACGCCGATGAAAACGGATCAAATACGTTCCTGCCGATGATCGTATAAAACGTAAGCTTCGGCACAAAGCCGAGGACGGACAGGAGAATGAATTTCCGGTAATCGAAGCCGAGCGAGCCGTAAAGACCGCTGACGGCGTTGATCGGGAAAACGGGTATCACCCTCAGCCCCAAAAGAAGCCACGGGTTGCCGTTGCCGTTGTGTTCGACGATGCCCCACGCTTTTTTGTACCTGGGCAATATCCTGCCGGCAAAGCCGCTGCCGAGCCTTTTGCCCCAGAAGTATTTCACGGTAAACAGCAGCACCAGCCCCAGCGTGTTGATCGCGAGCGACAAAGGCGTGCTGAAAACGACGCTCGTCACAACGCACAAAAAAGAGATCGGATAGATCGGAAACGGAAGCAACGCCTTCAAGGCAAACAGCGCCATGATTATTATGAAAACCCACAACTTGTTGGGCATATGGACGATGCGTTGCTCAAGCTCTATCATGATGTGGTCATACTGTTCGTACCACAGCTTAACATGGGGCAATTTGAAAAACCCCGACAGGCAAAACAAAAAAACGGCGACGCCAATCAAAACCATACCGCCGACGGTTATGGAATTAAGATGAAATCGCCCGTTTTTCTTCATGCACATTACTCCTGTCGGAAAGAACGTTTTATTTGTAAAGGTCGAGTATGCCGGAAACTTTTTCGCAGATCATATCGCGAAGCTTTTCCGGGCTCCTGACAAAGATCTTTTTGCCGTACTGCATTATCCATGCGCAAAGCCCCTCGCTCACTGCGGCTGAGGCGGTCAGGACAAACCTACCGCTGTCCTCGTTCCTGATTTTTGCATCCTCGCCGAAACGGTCATAGATGTCCTCAAGGATCGAATTGTCGCACACGAGCACGATCTCTTCGGAACTGCCCGAAAACATGTTGAACATCTTGTTTGCGTAGTCGGCGACGTCAAACTTGCCCTTGTATTCCGACACATTTTCAAAGCTCGACGAAGGAGTATCAAGGATCTCCGTCTTTCTCATGCGGTCAAGCCTGGCGTGCATAAGGTTGTCGTACTTGGGGTTGTTGCACACAAGATAGTAGTGGTCGTTCGACCAGATGAGAGCATAAGGGTTGACCACAAAATCCTTTTCTTCATTTACTATTCTTTTTTCGTCGATTATATGTTTTACATATTTGAAAGAGACCTGTTTCCTGCCGTCGATGGCGCGGTTGAGGCAGTCGATGTTGTAATAGATCTCCTCGTTGTCGCACTTGATGCGCTTTGAGAGGCTTATCTGCTCGTTGAGCCTGATGAATTCATCGTTTGACACAAGGCTGCTCATCTTTTCGATAAGTTGCGACGTCTTTTTCTTTGTGATGAAATCAGCCGCCTGGATAGCGTCGATCATCAGCCTGACTTCGGCAAGCTCGAATTCCCTCGAAGCCATGAAATAGCCTGTCCTCGGAACTCTGGTGTTGACGATGTCAAAGCCGTTTTCGTTCAGGAGCTTTATGTCGCTGTAGACAGATTTCCTCTCGCACGCAACGCCTCGTTTTTTTATCTCCGCGCATATTTCCGAAGCGTTGAGAATATGGTATTCGTCGGTCTGGTTTTTCAAAATGTCTATAAGTATCAGAAGCTTTTGCTTGGAGCTTGAGATATTGCCTGACATTTTTTCACGTCCTTTTTCAATTTTTAATTATTCTCGGGAGAAGCGGCATACATAGCCTTGTTCATCCTGCTGATGCTGTCGCCTTCGATCTTGATGATCTCGCGGTCGTAGGTCATAAGTCCGTTGATCTCGCCTTCGACGTCCGTGACCTGGGTGTAAACGGTTGCGCTCAGGCCTTTTCGGATCATGGGGACGATGGTTTTTTCGATCAGCTTTTCGTATGCCTCGGAGATGGCTTTCTTGTCTTCGTAGGGAGAATATGAGTTATACTTGCTTTCATCTGCAAAGAACATATGGCCGCTGACGATCCTGCCGTATCCGCCGTATTCGGACAGGACGAATACCCTGCCCTCAGTAGACTTCGGATATTTGGGAACAAGAGCATAGTCGTGAATGCTTTTGAGGTCGCCCACGCCTTTGTCGTGCCAGCCGCTTGCATGGTCGAGGATCCTCGAAGGATCGGCGGCTTTGACTCTCTGCGCGATCTTGACGGTGTCAAACTGTCCCCAGCCTTCGTTGAACGGCACCCAGCAGCCGATGGAAACGCAGTTGTGAAGCAGATCCATCATCTGATCAAGCTCGTCATAGAAAATCTGGCGGTTGTCGGGATCGTCTCTGCCGAAGGGCTCATATGCGTCGAAGTCATGCGTCATAACAAAGTGTTTTCCGCCGCTGACCATGTCCTGCCAGACTATCATTCCGAGCCTGTCGCAGTGGTAATACCACCTTAGCGGCTCAATTTTGATATGCTTTCTGATCATGTTGAAACCGAGGGATTTGAGGACCTTGATGTCGAAAGACAGCGCCTCATCCGTCGGCGCAGTCATTCCGCCGTCCGGCCAATAGCCCTGGTCGAGCAAGCCCGACTGGAAATATATCTTGTTGTTCAGCGCAAGGCGAGGAACGCCGGATGCGTCTTTCATTACGGAAAATTTTCTCATTCCGAAATATGAAACAACGGTGTCGTACAAAACGTCGTCGACAAACAGCTCGAACATGATGTTGTAGAGATTTGGCTTCTCCGGAGACCAGAGCTTGAAGCTCGGAAGGTTGATCACGTCAACGTCGGAAACTTCGCCCGAAAAAATCTCTGTTTCGTCGATGTCGTAAATCGTGGCAAATATCTTGTGGGATGATTTTTCGTCGTTGGTGTCAACGTCGATGCTCAGGCAGCCCTTGTCGATGTCGGGAGTGAGGGTGACTTTTCTGACAAAATAGTCGTTTACGCCCTCAAGCCAAACAGTCTGCCAAATGCCGGAAGTCGGGGTGTAAAAAATGCTGCTGGGATGAAGCGTCTGCTTTCCCATCTGCTGCAAACCTGCGTCGGTGGGATCAAAAACGCCCACGATAAGCTCGTTCTGAGCATCAACAAGATAATCGGTTATATCGAAATAGAACGGGATGTAGCCGCCGGTGTGGCCGCCGACCATCTTGCCGTTGACAAAGACCTTACACTCCCAGTCGACTGCGCCGAAATGAAGAAGCACACGCTTGTCTTCGTATTCGCTGTCGAGTTCGAAATATCTCCGATACCAAAGGATCTCTCCCGGCTGCAGCCCCTTTTCGACACCCGACAACGGGGATTCCACGGCAAACGGCACCGTGATCCTCATGTCGAATTTCTCGGGAAGATTCTCAAAGTTGTCGTTTATTGTGCAGTCATACTGGCCGTTCAGGTTCGTCCAAAGGTATCTTTTGAGCTGGGGACGCGGATATTCCTGAAGCGGTGCGTCGACGTTAACGCTGTCTGTCCATCTTGTTTTCATTATTAATAACTCCTTATAGGTAAAAAAATATATTGAAAAATTAAAATGATTCTGTTATAATGTTCCTATCGCGCGGATATGGTGGAATTGGCAGACACGCAAGATTTAGGATCTTGTTCGCAAGAGTGCAGGTTCAAGTCCTGTTATCCGCACCA
>JAFTCG010000025.1 GCA_017454815.1 Clostridia bacterium | reverse complement strand
TGCGAAGTGCAGCTGCATAGCACCGCGCAATAAAAAACGACGGGGGAACAGTTCAGCACTCTGTTTTGCGAAGAAAGGACGTTGTTGACGTTCGCCTTCACGATTTTTTTGCCCTCGTTGACAAAGTGAGCGACGATGGTCTCGTCGACCGAGATGACGGTTGCGATCTCGGTGATGTTCATCTTGAAATAATAGTACATCAAAAAACAGATCCTGCGGTCAAGGGGGAGATGGTCGAGGATCTTTGTGACCATGACTCTGTCGTTCTGCGCTGTTTCCGGCTCGGTGGAAGGGGAATATGTACCGTACAATTCGTCGTCAAATTCGGACGGATCAAGACGGTTGAAGCTGTCAAAAAGCGCAGAATTCCGGCGGATGATGTGATCGTAAATGCATCTGCATACGATCCTGTAAAACCAGTTTTCAAACATCTCGGGATATTTGAGCCTCGGCAGTCTGTCGCGCATGGTGGAGTACGAGGTCTGGATTATGTTCACGGCGTCCTTCTCGCTTTTCGTGACGCACAGAGCCGCATAGTAAGCCTTGCCGCTCGAAATATCGTAAAGCTTGCGAAATGCCGTTTCGTTTCCTTCGATGGCGGCGCTGATGGTTTGCTCGAAATTTATGTTCTGCATGTTTTCCACCCAACTTTCAAAAAGCGTTTGAAAAAAGTTTGCCCGGCGACCTTGCGCCCGTAATAAAAAAAGCAGTTCGGCCCGTAGAGAAGGACATTTCCGCTGCTGAATGTAGTATATCCTAAAGCGATAAAAATGTCAACAAAAAATATGGTTTAAAAGTCGCCCGACGCTTGTCGGTTTAAAAAATACGGTGTCAAAAAGCCGCGATAGATGATAATTATGCAAAATCGAGTAAAAAAAACGAAAAAAATGTTGCCAATGGCGAAATATTTTCATTTTTGTATAGACAAAACGGTCTTTTTTTGTTATATTATATTAGAATGCATAAGTATGATTATATTTTAACAATATCTGTCTGCTTATGACGATATTTTTAACACCATCAAGGGAGGAAAAGCTGAATGATCAAGAAAATCAGCAAGATCCCGTTCAAGGGAACACCTGAACAGGAAGCAAAGCTCAAAGAGGTTATCAAAGAAAACCGCAACGATAAAAGCCAGCTCATGCACGTAATGCAGGAAGCTCAGGACATCTACGGTTATCTTCCGTTTGAAGTTCAGGCGATGATAGCCGAGGGTATGAACGTGCCGATCGAAAAAGTCTACGGCGTTGCAACCTTCTACGCTCAGTTTGCGCTGTCTCCGAAGGGCGAGTACAACATCTCCGTTTGCCTGGGAACCGCGTGCTATGTAAAAGGTTCCCAGCAGGTTCTTGACAAAATCGTTGAGACGCTGGGCATCGACCCCGGCGAATGCACCGACGACGGAAAATTCTCTGTTGAAGCATGCCGCTGCATCGGAGCGTGCGGTCTTGCTCCCGTTATGACGATCAACGACGACGTTTACGGCACTATCACCGCAGACGACGTTCCCGCCATTCTGGGCAAATACAACTGATTTCGGGACATAAGACAGGGTGACGATTTAAGATGAAGATTCAAGATATACAGCAGTTGCTTGACGCACAGGTCGTATGCGGCGAGGAAAGCCTCGGAAAACACGTCTACTCCGCTTGCGGAAGCGACATGATGAGCGACGTTCTGGCTTACGTCAAAGACCAGGCTGTGCTGCTTACGGGACTCGTGAATTCCCAGGTGATCAGGACTGCGGAAATGATGGACATGGTTTGCATCGTTTTTGTCAGGTCAAAATCCCCCAACGAGGAAATGATCGAGCTTGCCAAAGACAGTGGCATTGTGCTGATGAAAACTGAAAAGAGGCTCTATGAGGCTTGCGGAACGCTTTACGTCAACGGCCTTATAGGCAACGGTAAAAAGATATGAGTGAGATACTTAATTTCCATTACGAAGTTGACGGAACCGATTTCACGTCTGCGGGACAGTCGTCTGTTAGCGTGAAAAAGGAACTGCGCAGGCTTGGCTTGCCGGCTGAGATCATCAGGCAGGTTTCCATCGCCATGTATGAAGGCGAGATCAACATGGTCATCCATGCGCACGGCGGTGTTGCCGACATCAACTTGTATGAAGATAAAATCGAGATTATTCTTGAAGACCACGGCCCCGGAATAAAGGATATCGACCTTGCCATGCAGGAGGGTTATTCCACAGCGAAGGAGAACATCCGCTCGCTCGGTTTCGGCGCGGGAATGGGTCTTCCGAATATGAAAAAATACACCGATGAAATGTATATCGACTCTGTTGTCGGCGTGGGAACGAAGGTCAGGATGATCGTCAACATCCCCGGCTGAACAGCAAAAATTGGTGAAAAAATATGAATGTATATGAACATTCCGTAACGCTTGACAAAAGCAAGTGCACGGGATGCACGACTTGCCTGCGCCACTGTCCGACCGAGGCGATCAGAGTCCGCGACGGCCACGCGCAGATCAATCCCGAGCGCTGCATAGACTGCGGAGAATGCGTCAGAGTTTGCCCGCACAAAGCCAAAAAGGTCAGATACAGCAAGCTCGAAAATTTCCACGACAAAAGGTTCAAGATCGCCATCGTTCCGCCCTCGATGTTCGGGCAGTTTGAAAGACTTGAGGACGTCGACATTGTGCTCCAGGGCTTGAAGGATCTCGGCTTTGACGAGGTTTATGAGGTCGCAAAAAGCGCCGAACTTGTCTCCGCTTACACAAGGCTTTACCTCAAAACAGAGGGCATCAAAAAGCCTGTTATCAGCTCGGCGTGCCCCGCAATAGTCAGGCTTATCACTTTGAGATTTCCTTATCTTAAAGACAACATTCTGCCGATGCTGCCTCCGATGGAGGTCGCGGCTCATGACGCTCGCATCAGAGCAAAAGAAAAAAATCCTGACCTTAAGGACGAGGATATCTGCGTCTACTTCATTTCCCCTTGTCCCGCAAAGGTCAGCTACATAAAGAACGGCTTCGGCAACTACAAGAGCGAGATAGACGTTGTGCTTTCGATGAGCGACATTTATTTTTCGCTCATCGGAGTGATGAACGATATGCCTTCCTCCGACACTTCTTCGGAAGCCGGTATGATCGGTATCGGCTGGGCAACGAGCGGCGGCGAGTCATCGGCGATTTTCAACGACAACTACCTTGCTGCCGATGGAATCAGGAACGCCATCAAGATCCTTGACCAGCTTGAAAACGGCAACATCCCGCCCCAGCTCGAATTTGTCGAACTCAACGCCTGTATCGGCGGCTGCGTCGGCGGTGCGCTGACGATAGAAAACCCGTTCATCGCAAAGACCAGGCTGATCTCGCTGAAGAGATATATGCCCGTGTCGCTCAACAAAATACCTGACGGCCAGACGTTTATCCCCGAGGATTATCTGATAGAGCAGATGCCGGACTATGTTCCCATCTCAAGGCTCAGCGACAACTTTGCAAAGTCGATGAAAATGCTCGCCCAGATCAAGCAGATCAGGGAGGAGCTCCCCGGAATCGACTGCGGAGCTTGCGGCTCCCCGACGTGCAGAGCTTTTGCAGAGGATCTTGTGAAAGGAACCATAAGCGACAAAGCCGAGTGCGTCCTCTATAAGCATATCAGGGAAAAGGAAGAAGAAAATGACGGTTGAAAAGCTGAAAAACGAACTTAACCTCAAAGCTGTTTGCCTTGCCGATCCCGAACGAGAGATCGAAGGCGGTTACGTTGGAGATCTGCTCAGTTGGGTTATGGGTAAGGCTCAGAGCGGCAACGTCTGGATCACGATCATGTCGAACATGAACATCATCGCTGTTGCTTCGCTCACTGACGTCGCGTGCATTGTGCTCGCAGAGGGCGTTCAGCTTGACGAAAACGTCGTCAACACCGCAAAACTTAAAGAGATAAACGTTCTCCAAAGCGACAAATCGGCTTTTGATCTGGCTGCGGAAATCTCCGATCTGATATGAACAGGTACTACTACGATTTTCACATCCATTCCTGCCTGTCGCCGTGCGCCGACAACGACATGACGCCGAACAACATTGCGGCTGTCGCAACGCTTGCGGGCGTAAACGTGATGGCGCTGACGGATCACAACACTTCAAAAAACTGTCCCGCTTTTTTTCAGGCGGCGAAAAAGCACGGCATTATCCCCGTCGCCGGCATGGAGCTGACGACAGCGGAGGATATCCACGTTGTCTGCCTTTTTGAGGAGCTCGAGGACGCGATGGCTTTCGATGAGTACGTCGACAGCCGGAGGATAAAGATAAAAAACAAAGTTGACGTCTTCGGACAACAGCTCATAATGGACGGCGAAGACAACGTGATCGGTCAGGAAGACTACTTCCTGTCGAACGCAACGCAGATCACGATCGACAACGCAAGGCAGGAGGTCGAACGCTTCGGAGGGGTCGCATATCCTGCTCACGTCGACCGCGAGGCAAACGGGATCATCGCAACTCTCGGCGTTTTTCCGCAGGAATACGGCTTCAATTGCGCAGAATTCTACAACGAAAACAAAATCGAAGAATACTGCGAAAAGTACGAAAACCTCAAAGACAAGCGCATTCTTGTTTCGTCCGACGCTCATTTCATCTGGGGCATACAGGACAAGAGAGGATATTTTGACGTTGAAGATGAGCCATACAGCAGCGAAAAAGTGAGGAAAGAAATCTTCAGAATTCTCAGGACGGTGGTAGACGGTTGAAGGAACTGTCATTGAACATCCTTGACATAGCTCAGAACTCTGTCAAGGCAGGAGCAGATAAAATCGAGATCATTCTCAACGAAATGCCCGAAAAGCTCACAATCTCCATTGTTGACAACGGCTGTGGGATGAGCGAGGAGTTTCTCAGAAACGTGCAGGATCCGTTCTGTACGACGCGAACGACGAGAAAGGTCGGCATGGGGATCCCGCTTTTTAAACTCGCAGCGGAGCAGACGCAAGGGGAGCTTACGATCGTATCCAAAACCATCGAGGATTCTCCGGAAGACCACGGCACGACGATCTCCGCCCTGTTTTTCAAGAACCACATCGACTTCACCGTTTTGGGCGACATCGTTTCGACTGTCGTGACGCTGATCCAGGGAAGCCCCGATATTCGCTGGATTTTCTCGCACACGATCGACGAAAACGAGGTGTGTCTCGACACCGAAGAACTCAAAGCCGTTCTCGGCGACGTTCCGCTCGACAACTTTGAAGTGATCTGCTGGATCAAAAGTTATCTTGAAGAACAGTATAATGAAATCGGTTACGATCAAATAAGTTAATAAAGCAAATCGGTTTATAATTTATCAGGTTATATTTAAATAGGTTATAATTAAAAATCAGGCTTATGCCTATATAACAAAACTAACAAAGGAAGGGTATGCAGTATGAAATCTTTAGCTGAGCTTGCAGCAATAAGAGAAAAAATGCAAAACAAAGTTAACCTCCGTGAAGGAAGCGGAGAAATCAGAGTGGTCGTCGGTATGGCAACGTGCGGTATCGCGGCGGGAGCCAGACCTGTTCTCAACGCTTTTGTCGAAGGCGTGAACGAGGCGGGACTTGCCGACAAAGTCACCGTAACTCAGACAGGCTGCATCGGCGTTTGCCAGTTCGAGCCTATCGTTGAGATCTTTGAAGCGGACAAGGACAAAGTCACCTACGCCCACATGGATCCCGAAAAGGCAAAGAAAGTCATCGAACAGCATCTTAAAGGCGGCAAACCTGTTGCCGAATATGCAATAACAAACGTGTAAATTATTCTTGGAGGTATAAATTATGATTCGTTCTCAGGTGTTGATATGCGGCGGAACAGGCTGCACGTCATCCGGAAGCGGCGCGCTGGTTGAGGAATTTACTTCCCAGATCGACGCAAAAGGCCTTACCGAGGAAATCAAAGTCGTAAAAACAGGTTGTTTCGGACTTTGCGCTCTCGGCCCTGTCGTTATCGTTTATCCCGACGGCACGTTCTACAGCAAGGTCAAGAAAGAAGACGTTGAGGAAATTGTTTCCGAACATCTTCTCAAGGGCAGAGTTGTCGAGCGCCTTGCCTACACAGACGTTGGATATGAAGTTGACGAAGAGCAGTTGAAAAACATCTCGCTCAACGACACAACTTTCTACAAAGCTCAGAAGAGAGTTGCGCTTCGCAACTGTGGCGTTATCAATCCCGAAAGCATTGATGAATACATAGCGATGGACGGCTATGCTGCTCTGGGCAAAGTTCTGACGGAAATGACTCCCGAAGACGTCATCAAGGTTGTCAAGGATTCCGGACTTCGCGGCAGAGGCGGCGGCGGATTCCCGACAGGCATGAAATGGGAATTCACTTCCAAGAACCAGGCTGACCAGAAGTACGTTGTCTGCAACGCCGACGAAGGCGACCCGGGCGCATTCATGGATCGTTCCGTTCTTGAAGGCGACCCGCACTGCATTATCGAAGCTATGGCGATTTGCGGTTATGCCACAGGCGCGACCGAAGGCTATATCTACGTTCGTGCGGAATATCCTATAGCTGTTGCAAGGCTCAAGAAAGCTATTGCCGACGCCCGTGAATATGGACTCCTCGGCAAAAACATCTTCGACTCCGGATTTGACTTCGATCTTCACGTCCGTCTTGGCGCAGGCGCATTCGTTTGCGGCGAAGAAACTGCTCTCATGACCTCTATTGAAGGCAACCGCGGCGAGCCCAGACCCCGTCCGCCTTATCCGGCAGTAAAAGGTCTCTTCGGCAAACCCACCACAGAAAACAACGTTGAAACGTTCGCAAATATCCCCCAGATCATCTTCAAGGGCGCAGAGTTCTTTAACTCCATGGGTACCGAAAGATCGAAGGGCACTAAAGTTTTCGCCCTCGGCGGAAAGATCAAGAACACAGGTCTTGTTGAGATCCCCATGGGAACAACGCTTCGCGACATCATCGAAGTCATCGGCGGCGGCGTTCCCAACGGCAAGAAGTTCAAGGCGGCTCAGACGGGCGGACCTTCCGGCGGATGTATCCCGGCCTCCCTCATGGACACCGAGATCGACTACGACAACCTTACGGCTATCGGCTGTATGATGGGTTCCGGCGGACTTATAGTCATGGACGAAGACAACTGTATGGTCGACATCGCAAAATTCTTCCTCAACTTCACTGTTGACGAATCATGCGGAAAATGTTCTCCCTGCCGAATCGGCACGAGAAGAATGCTCGAAATGCTCGACAAGATCACAGAGGGCAAAGCCACTCTCGAAGACCTCGATGAGCTTGAAAAACTCGCTTACTACATTAAAGAAAACTCGCTGTGCGGTCTCGGACAGACAGCTCCCAACCCCGTGCTTGCAACGCTTCGTTTCTTCAAGGACGAATACATTGCTCACGTCGTTGACAAAAAATGCCCCGCAGGCGTTTGTAAAGCCCTTCTCAGCTACAAGATCGATCCGGACAAGTGTAAGGGATGCACGCTTTGCGCGAGAAAATGTCCCGTCGGCGCGATCAGCGGCAGCGTAAAAGAACCCCATGTTATCGACACTTCAAAATGTATCAAGTGCGGCGTTTGTATGGACAACTGCAAATTCGGCGCAATCAGCAAAGGTTAAGGAAAGGAGAGTGCAATAATGGAAAACGTAAACATTAAAATCAACGGTATTGATTACAGCGTACCGGCAGGAAGCACCATCCTTGAAGCCGTAAGAATTGCAGGCATTGAGATCCCGACGCTTTGCTTCCTTAAAGACATGAACGAGATCGGCGCATGCCGTTTCTGCATGGTCGAAGTCGCAGGCCCCAGAGGCAACAGGCTTGTTTCCGCCTGCGTGTTCCCCGTAAACGAGGGAATGGAAGTTTTCACCAACACCGAAAAGATCCGTCAATCGAGAAAAACTACTCTCCAGCTCATCCTCTCCACTCACGCAAGAAAATGCCTTTCCTGCATCAGGAGCGGAAACTGCGAGCTTCAGAAACTCTGCAAAGAGTACGGCGTTGACGATGAAGGCAAGTTCGACGGCTTTAAGCCCACTTATGAGCTTGACGAAAGCGCTCCGCACATGATCAGAGACAACAACAAATGTATCCTCTGCCGCCGCTGCGTTGCCGCCTGCGACAACCAGGCTATCTCCGTCATCGGCGCTAACGCAAGAGGTATGGACACCCATATCGGCTCTGCGTTTGAAATGGATATCGACAATTACTCCTGCGTTTCCTGCGGCCAGTGCATCGTTGCCTGCCCCGTCGGCGCATTGTACGAAAAGGATCAGACAGCCGAAGTATTTGCGGCTATCCAGGATCCCGACAAGTTCGTTATCGTCAACACAGCTCCGTCCATCCGTGTAACTCTCGGCGAAGCTTTCGGCCTTCCCGTAGGCACCAACGTTACTTACAAGATGGCGGCAGCTCTCAGAAGGCTCGGATTCGACAAAGTTTTCGACACCGACTTCTCCGCTGACCTCACCATCATGGAAGAGGCAACAGAGCTTATCGAAAGAGTGACAAAGGGCGGAACTCTCCCGATGATCACTTCCTGCTCACCCGGTTGGGTAAAATATTGCGAGCATTATTTCCCGGATCAGCTTGACCACCTTTCAAGCTGTAAATCTCCCCAGCAGATGTTCGGCGCAACGATGAAGACGTGGTATGCGCAGAAATACGGCATCGACCCTGCAAAGATGGTAGTCGTTGCTATCATGCCCTGCACAGCAAAGAAGTTTGAAAACAAGCGTGACGACCAGTCTGCGGCAGGCTATCCGGACGTTGATATCTCTCTCACAACGAGAGAGCTTGCAAGAATGATCCAGACGGCAGGCATCAACTTCAACCTTCTCCCCGACGAGCAGTTTGACTCGCCCATCGGCGAAGGCTCCGGCGCAGGCGTCATCTTCGGCGCAACGGGCGGCGTTATGGAAGCAGCTCTCAGATATGCGGTCGAAGCCATTACAGGCGAAAAACTCGACAACGTCGACTTCAAGGAAGTCCGCGGAACAAAGGGCATCAAGGAAGCCGAATACGACGTTGCAGGCCTTAAGATCAAGGTTGCTGCCGCAAGCGGTCTGAAGAACGCCCAGAAGATCATGGAAGACATCAGAGACGGCAAGAGCGACTATACTTTCGTCGAGATCATGGCGTGCCCCGGCGGATGCGTCAACGGCGGCGGTCAGCCCACTCAGCCGGCTTCGGTACGCAACTTCAACGATCTCAAGGCTCTCAGAGCAAAAGCGATCTACGAAGCAGACCTTGACCTTCCTCTCAGAAAATCTCAGGATAACCCCGCCATCAAGATGGTATATGATGAGTTCTTCGGAGAGCCCGGAAGCCACAAGTCGCATGAGATCCTCCATACGTCCTACGTTAAGAGATCGCTGTATAACAAGTAATCAATTGTTAGAACAAAATGAGGCTGTCGCATTTAGCGAAGAACAAAAAGAAAAGAAATATAACGTAAAATAAAGACAGGGTACGGAAACGAAAATCCGTACCCAATTGTCTTAATGATTCGAAAGGGCTTGTCCTTACCCCAATTATGTTTCTTTTTTCGACGTTTTTTCTCCCTCGGCGTACTAATGTACAGCCTTCAAGAGAAGAAAACGTCGTCTTCATCTAAATGCGACAGCCCCGTTTAGAATATCAAAGCAGGAGAAATACGATGGAAAGAATTGCAAAATTTCTGAAAGTCAGCTTTGAAGAATTTAAAAAAGCTTTTTGTGACGTATACGGCGAGGAAAGCGACAGCGTCATAGAAAAAGAAGTCTATGATGAGATAAAACTGCCCCGGAGGGCGACTTCCGGCTCTGCGGGATATGATTTTTACGCCCCTGTCGACATTGAGCTGAAACCCGGCGAAACGGCAAAGATCCCTACCGGCGTCAGGGCGAAGATAAACGACGGCTGGGTGCTCGCGATCTATCCGCGCAGCGGGCTGGGCTTCAAGTTCAGGCTTCAGCTCAACAACACCGTCGGCATCATCGACAGCGACTACTTCAATTCCGACAACGAAGGGCATATCTTCATCAAGATCACGAACGACACCAACGAGGGCAAAACCGTTTTCGTGAAAAAAGGCGACGGCTTTGCGCAGGGGATTTTTACGCCCTTTGGAATTACTGAAGACGATGACGTGACGAGCGTCAGGAACGGCGGCTTCGGCAGCACCACAAAGTGATGTTTACATATTATTCACAATTCATTTACTCAAAATCGTTGAAATAAACGCTTGTCTTTGAGATAATAATACCATCTCGAATGGGGAGGGAAAAGATTTGGAAAACCGGAATACAGTTTTTCAGAGAGATGATTATATCGTTGAGATAAATCATCTGAGCAAATCCTACGGTTCAAACCAGGTTTTGAGGGACGTTTCTCTTAAATTCAAGAGGGGACAGTTCATCGGTCTTCTGGGACCTAACGGCTGCGGAAAAACGTCTCTTTTGAAAATTCTTACCGGACTTATCAACGACTACACCGGCGAAGTCCTCATTAACGGCAAAAGGCCGGGGGTCGAATCCAAGAAGATCGTTGCATATATGCCCGAAAGGACGTATCTTGCCGAATGGATGAAACCGAAGGACGCGCTGAAATACTTCGCTGATTTTTATGAGGATTTCGACAAGGAAAAAGCTGCGCAGATGATACAGCACTTCAACCTTTCGATGGATCAGAAAATCAAGACGATGTCCAAAGGTCAGCAGGAAAAGCTCCAGCTCATCCTTGTAATGAGCAGGAACGCGAAGATGTACGTTCTCGATGAGCCGCTGGGCGGCGTTGACCCCGCTTCAAGGTCATACATTCTTGACGTCATCATGAAAAACTATGCAAAAGATGCAACGGTCATAATGTCAACTCATCTCATCCATGACGTTGAAAGAGCGTTCGACCACGTTCTGATGATCGGCAACGGCAACGTGCTTGTCGATACCGACGCAAATGTGATAACGGACGAAGGAAAAACCGTTGAAGACTTGTTTAAGGAGGTGTTCCGATTTGCTTGGGAAATTGATTAAGCATGATTTTATCGGCAGCGCGCATTCGATGCTTGTCGTCTACCTCATAGCGTTCATCTCGTTTGCAGTGACGGCGTTATCTTATCTGTTTAATATCAAGTTTTTGAAGTTCATCGGCTCTTTCTCTTTCGTTGTTATGGTCATGGGGCTTGTTCTGATCACAACGATTATCATGATGAACTATTTCAACAAGTCGCTTTACAGCGATCAGGGATATCTGAGCTACACTCTCCCTGCAAAGTCGAATGATATTCTCCTTTCCAAGGCGATCGTTTCTTTTTCATGGCTTGCGATCAGCTATTTGATCCTTGTCGGAACGGTCGTCGGAATAATCTGGTATGCGAAAGCGAAGCTCGGCGAGAGCCTCGGCGCAGATTTTGACGAATTGCTTGATATGATTTCTGCGATGACGTCAAGCGGAGGAGTTCCGACCGCTTCGGCGATAGCAAAGGTCATTGCGGCGGCTCTGGTCTACGGCTTTATCACGATATTGGTGATCGTTGCGGAAGTCTTCTTCTCGATGACGCTTTCCAACGTCAAGCCGTTCAACAAGCTCGGATTCTTCGGAGGAATACTGATTTTTGTGGCGGTATATATCGTCATCCAAATCGTTTCTTCGCTTGTTATGGTTTATTTCCCGCTGTCATTGTTCATCAGCGGCGACGGCTTGAAGCTTGCGTTCAAGAGTATGAACGAAGTTTCAAACACGTTCGGACTTGGCGGACTGATCCTCCAGATTATCCTGTCGATCGGAATGTTCTTTGCGACAAATCATCTGATGTCGAAGAAAATTAATCTTCGCTGAAACAAAAAACGATCCGCATCTGTTTATGGGAAGCCCATTTGCAGATGCGGTTTTTTTATTGCTTTTGTATTCGGTTTTTCTTTGAGAGCTTGTCTTCCCGCTTTTTCTCGGCTTTGTGCCGGTGCGCCGTGTCGATAAACATGAATCCCATTTTCATGTAATGCAACAGACCGAGGTTGGAGATCCCTTCATCTCTGCACACGTATTTTGTGGGTATTTCGATATAATCGACCCCGTAAACGATCGGCTTGATCGTAAAGCTGTAGTAAGCTCTCGTTTCGCTTACAAAATTCATTTTTCTGTGAATTTCGGTGGGATAGATCTGGAACGTTGCAAGTATTTCGGTAGCATCGGAGTGAATAATCTTTCCGACGACAAAATTCACAAAACGTACACATAACATATGCAGGAAACCGTATTTTTCCCTTGAAGATCCTTCGGCAAACTTTGAGGCGCAAACGATCGCGCCGGGGTTTTCCTTGGATTTTCTTATCATTTCGGGGACAGAATGGGGATCCATTTCGAGATCCGCTCCGATGAGCAGGAAATGGGATGATTCAACAAGCCTCGGAGCTTCATAAAACATCTGGTCAAAGCCATGGATGGTCTGGATGTAATCCCTCATCGGGAAGGGAACGAAGCCCTCCGAAACTATCCTATCATATTCTGATTTTGCGGGGCAATCCTCGGATTTGAGAAAAACGATTATTTCTTCAATATCTTTTGGGTCGCACAGCCGGGAGAGTAGCTTCAGGGTTTCTCTGAGCAGATCCTGCTCGTTTGACGCCATAACCACTATCGTCAGTTTTTCAAAACTTATCATATCAACGCTCCATGCAACATGTGTACACTTTATTATTGCATAAGAAGTCCGAAATGTCAAATCATATTGAAGAAGTTTGCCCGATTTCAAAACGATTTGCGGTTGCAAAACAAGGCAAAATATAGTAAAATAATACAGGTAGGCAATGTTTACGCAGGAACAGTCGTCGGAGGTCAGGGATGAAGAAGAATGTTTATTTTGTGCAGCTGGGCAGCAGCTACGGGAAAACAATATATATTCCTTATGCCGCCGGCGCTATTATTGCAAATTGCCTGAAATATCCCGAAATATCTTCTCAATACAATTTCCCCGAAATACTGTTCACAAGAGACAAACTCGACGACGCGCTTGCAAGAATCGTCGAGCCGTATATGGTAGCTTTTTCGTGCAACGTGTGGAACATAGAATACAATAAGGCGCTCGCAAAACGTGTAAAAGAGAAATATCCCGGATGCGTTATCGTCTTCGGAGGGCACAGCGCGGGCGAGGACGACATGTTGCTTCAGGAAGAGGAATATATCGACATTACCATCATCGGCGAGGGTGAGACCGCTTTCGCCGAGATGCTCAAAAAGCTTCCCGAGGGCAAATTGGGCGAAGTAAAATCGGTCGCATACAGAAAAGACGGTGAGATTTTTATCACTCCAAAGGGCTGCGTCGAGGATCTTTTGGAGCTTCCCTCGCCGTATACGACAGGGGTTTTTGATTCGATCGTTGAAAAATACAAAGATTATCAGCTGGACGTTGTTATTGAAACAAACCGCGGTTGTCCGTATTCCTGCGCCTACTGCGAATGGACTCACGGCAGAAGAACGCGGTTTTTCCCGATGGAGAAAATCAGAGCCGAGATAGACTGGATGGCGGAACACAAAATCTGTTTTGTCTATTGCAGCGATTCAAACTTCGGATTATTCAAAAGGGATCTTGAGATTGTTGATTATCTGGTCGAAAAAAAGCAGCAATGCTCATATCCTCAGGTGCTCAGGGTCAACTATGACAAGAACAGCGACGACCGTGTTTTTGAAGTGTGCAAGAAGCTCAACGAGCACGGAATGGACAAGGGCGTTACCATGTCTTTCCAGACACTTTGCCCCGAAGCGCTTGAAAATATCGGAAGAAAAAACCTGACGCTTGAACATTTTTCGAGCTTGATGAAAAGGTATTCCGAGGCAGGCATACCGACGTATTCCGAGCTGATTCTCGGGCTTCCCGGCGAAACGTACGAGAGCTTTTGCAAAGGCATCTGTGCGCTTTTTGAGAACGGCGAACATCATACGATCTGCGTCTATCTGTGCGAGATACTACCGATCGCCTTGATGGCAAGCCCCGATTATATGGCGAAATATAAAATCGAAACCGTGAAAGTCAAATACAGAAACTATCACGGCATGGCAAACTCGTCGGAAGAGGTTGAAGAGTATTCCGAGCTTATCCGATCGACTTATTCAATGGACAAGGACGACTGGGTCAGATCCAATCTATTTTCGGTGTGCGCATTGGGATTTCATACTTTCCCGCTGTTAAGATTCATCGCGATCTATCTTTACAACGAAAAGAAAGCGGATTATTTTAAGTTTTATTCGGGCTTGGCAGAGTATCTGCTGGCTTCATCCGGGGTTATCGGAAATGTTTTGAAAGACATGAAATCCAGGCTGGACAATTCCCTCAAAGAAGGAAAGGCTTATTCCGACCCAAGAATCGGCAACACGAATTGGACCTATGAAGAGGGATTGTTTTTGCAGGCGGTGTACGACCTTGAATCGACTTTTACCGAGCTTAAGCCGTATCTTGAACGGTATGGTATCGAACGGGACGTTCTCGACGATCTGATAAAATACCAGATGGCGCTGGTCAGGGACGCAGGCGGGAAAGAAAACACCGTTCGCCTGAAATACGACTTCCCGAACTTTTTTGAAAACATAAAAAACAAGAACAGTCTGCCTTTGCAAGCCGCAAAGACGACAATAAAAATAACTCCGAAAAGGTCGTTTGAAGACTTCGAGACCTACGCCCGCGAAGTTGTTTGGTACGGAAGAAGAAACGAGGCCTCAAGCTACAAGAACGATGAAATTGAAATTCTGCATGAGCAGTGAGCGTCAAAACAAATCCGATTATTATATAACGAAGCACCCGGAATCACAGGGTGCTTTTCTTCTTTTTCTTCTCTTGTTTGTTTTTGCGATCGTTTTTGATCTTTTCAATTTTTAATCTTATCGCAGCATCAATAAGCGGGAGGGTGAGCTTAAGGTAGTCAAAGGTTCCGAAATTGGTTTTTTCTTTATTGTTTTTGACATATTTCGTGGGGATCTCGATGTAAGGGACGCCGCAAATTACTTGTTTTATTGTAAAACCGTAAAATGATCTCGGATCGCTTGAAAAATTCATTTCAAAATGGGTTTTGGTAGGGTGTATTTCAACGGTTGAAAATAGTTCTGTTCCGTTAGAACCGATAATTTTTCTCACAATAAAATTCACGAAACGGACGGCTATCATATGAAAAAAACCGTAGCCCTCTCTTGTTGATCCTTTGGCAAACTTTGAAGCGCATACGATCGCTTCGGGGTTTGCTTTGCTGGTTTCTATCAGGGCAGGTATTGAATCAGGATCCATTTCAAGATCGGCGCCTATGCATAAAAAATGGGAAGAATGAACAAGCGTAGGAGCTTCATAAAACATTTCCGCATATCCTGGAATCGTCTGGATATATGATCTGATAGGAAAGGGGAAACATAAATCTTGTAACGTTTTTTCATAATCCGATTTTGCCGAGCAGTTTTCCGATTTAAGAAAAACAATAACTTCTGCAATATCCTTTGGATCGCAAAGTTCAGCCAATTTTCTCAACGTTTCTCCCAACGAGCTTTTCTCGTTTGAAGCAGTAACGATTATTGTCAATTTGTCAAAAGTACACATTATATACTCCATTAGTTTGTTGATCAAAAAATATTATGACACATCCGGCGTGAAAAGTCAAACATTATAATATAACGGCGCTAAAATGCAATAATCAAGTTGCAATATATGGGATAATGATGTATAATAACAAGTGAGCATGCAGGAAAGGACAGGATTTCGATGAAGAAAAAGGTTTATTTCGTTCAAATCGGCGCCAACTTCGGCAATTCATATTATTTGCCGTATGGCGTCGGAACTATCGTTGCAAATTGTCTTAAACATCCCGAAATATCTTCCGAGTATCAGTTTCCTGAGATCATTTTTACGAGAGATAAACTGGATTTTGCACTTTCGAGAATAACGGATCCGTATATTGCGGCTTTTTCCTGCAATGTTTGGAACACTCAATACAACAAAGCACTCGCAAAACGCGTTAAAGAGAAATATCCCGAATGCATTATTGCTTTTGGCGGACACAGCGTCGGAACGAACGATGCTTTTTTGAGAAATGAAGATTATATTGACGTTTTGTTCTTTGGCGAAGGCGAGGAGACCTTTGCCGAGCTGCTCAAGAAGCTCCCGGAGGGTAAAATTGACGAGGTGCATTCAATAGCTTATCGAAATAACGGAGAAATAATCAAAACACCGCAGGGCTGTGTCGGCGATCTTTCGACGTTCCCGTCGCCGTTCACTTCCGGAGTATTTGATTCGATCGTTAAACACTACCCTGATTTTGAATTCAACACCGTTTTGGAAACAAACAGGGGATGCCCTTATTCCTGCGCCTATTGCGACTGGACTCATGGAAAAAGGATGAGGCTTTTTCCCATCGAAAAGATTCAAGCGGAAATACTATGGATTGCAGAAAACAAAGTACCCTACATCTGGTGCGGGGATTCAAATTTCGGACTCTTTGAAAGAGATCTTGAAATTGTTGATATGCTCGTTGACGCAAAGAAAAAATACGGCAACCCGCAGTTTTTCAGAGTCAACAACGAAAAAAACAGCATCGACAGGGTTTTCCAAATCTGCAAAAAGCTCAATGAAGTCAACATGGACAAGGGTGCAACCATTTCCTATCAGTCGCTTAATCCCGAGGTGCTGAAGAATATAGGAAGGAAAAATCTGGACCTTGACCATTTTTCTGAGCTGATAAAAAAATACAACGATGCAGGGATAAAAGTCTACTCTGAGTTTATTCTTGGACTGCCGGGGGAAACATACGAGAGTTTTCGTAGGGGTATTTGCACCCTTATTGCTAACGGTCAGCACAGTTCCATTTATATCTATATGTGCGAGATACTGCCGAATTCACCGCTGGCAGATCCGGAATACATGAAAAAGCACGAGATTCAACAAATCGTTGTGCCTTATCAAATAAGCCATACAAGGCCAAAAGAAGACGAGGTTTCCGAGTATTCATATCTGATTGGGTCTACAAAAACAATGGACAAGAACGATTGGGCGATGTCAAACCTATTCTCCTATTGTATACAGGGGTATCACATATTTCCTCTGTTGAGATTGTTTGCTATTTTTCTTTTTGCAGAAAAAATTGCAGATTATTATGATTTCTATTCAGGGCTTATTGATTTTCTTCTTGCTTCCGACAGCAATTTGGGACGTGTTTGGAGAGATATAAAGACAAGGCACGATAACTGTCTGAAGGACGGAAGAAACTACTATAATCCTAAAATGGGTGATTTGCAATGGCAGTTTGAGGAGGCTGTATTCCTTGAAACTGTTATGGATTTTGACAATTCAATGAAAGAGCTCACCCGTTATATGGCACAGTTTGATGTTCCTGTTGACATATTTGAGGATTTGATAAAATACCAAACAGCTATGCTCAGAAAACCTTTTGAAGAGAAACACTCGGTTGAGTTGAGATACGATTTTTCAACATATTTTGATGATGTTTATTCAAATGAATATAGGCCGTTAAAAAAGATAAAAAACAAGATCATAATAACGCCGGCGAGAGTCTTCGATGATGTATTCGAATATGCTCGTGACATATTATGGTACGGAAAAAGAAAAGAAGCTACAGTTTACAAGAAGGACGAGATCGAAATAGCGTACGAATAAAAATAAGCGCTTGAGTTTTTCTCGGGCGCTCTTGCCTTTTGACAGTCTGAACGGCAACAAAAAAACACCCGGGGTTTTCCCGGGTGTTATAATGTTTACAGATCAAAGCAGGTGGAAGTTATATACGAGAGCTGCAAAGACGATGGAGACCATCGAAAGAAGCTTGATGAGGATGTTGATGGAGGGACCTGAAGTGTCTTTAAAAGGATCGCCGACCGTGTCGCCTACGACGGCTGCTTTGTGAGCGTCGCTGCCTTTGCCGCCGTGAACGCCGCTTTCGATATATTTCTTCGCGTTATCCCATGCGCCGCCGGAGTTGGACATGAAGATCGCCATCAGGAAACCGGAAGCTGTTGCGCCTGCAAGAAGTCCGACAACGCCTTTGTAGCCGAGGAGAAGTCCCACGGCAATGGGAGTTACGATCGCGACGATCGTCGGAAGGATCATCTCTTTAAGGCTCGAACGTGTGCAAAGGTCAACGCAGGAAGCGTAATCCGGCTCAGCTTTTCCGTCCATGAGACCGACGATCTCTTTAAACTGTCTGCGGACTTCGATAACAACGGACTGAGCGGCTTTGCCGACGGAATCCATTGTGAGAGCCGCAAAGATGAACGGAAGGCAAGCGCCGATGAACAGACCGACAAGAACGATCGGGTTCATGATGTCGAAAGATTTGTCGGCACTTCCGCCCGAAACCGTGTTGACCTTGTTGATGTAGGAAGCGACGAGCGCAAGAGCCGTAAGGGCTGCAGAGCCGATCGCAAAGCCTTTACCTGTGGCAGCTGTTGTGTTGCCAAGGGAGTCGAGAGCATCAGTTCTCTCTCTGACTTCGGGATCAAGGCCGGACATCTCAGCAATACCGCCTGCGTTATCGGCAACGGGACCGTAAGCGTCTGTTGCAAGGGTGATGCCGAGCGTCGAGAGCATTCCGACAGCCGCAAGAGCGATACCGTAAAGACCGTGATCGGGGTTGCTGACCGTTCCGCCGCTGACAAAGAAAGCGATGAGGATACAAGCTCCGACTATGATGATCGGAACTACCGTTGAAAGCATACCGAGGCTGATACCGCCGATGATGATCGTGGCTGCGCCGGTCTTACTTGTGTCGGAAAGCTTCTTGGTGGGTCTATATGTGTCGGACGTGAAATATTCGGTGGCTTTACCGATAAGAACGCCCGCAACAAGACCTGCAAGAATTGCGAAATAGTATCTGACTGTGCCGAGGATGTAATATGTGAGCGGCAGAGCGAGAACTGCGATGATGATCGCGCTGGTGTTGGTGCCTCTGGAAAGAGCTTTGAGAAGCTGTTTCTGGGAAGCTTTTTCGCTCGTTCGAACGAGGAAAGAACCGATTATCGAAGCGATGATACCCAGCGCCGCCATAACCATCGGGAGCGCCATGGCCTTCATTTCTCCAAAAGCAGTAACGCCCAGGGCGGAAGCGGAGATAACGGAACCGACATAGCTTTCATAGAGGTCGGCGCCCATACCTGCAACGTCGCCTACGTTATCGCCCACGTTGTCGGCGATAACAGCGGGGTTACGGGGATCGTCTTCGGGGATGCCCGCTTCGACCTTACCGACGAGGTCTGCGCCTACGTCGGCAGCTTTAGTGAAAATACCGCCGCCTACTCTTGCGAAAAGAGCCATCGAGGAAGCGCCCATGCCGAAAGTGAGCATAGCGCTTGTGATCTCGTCGACGGGAAGCTTGAACACGAATTTGAGGAGAATAAACCATACGGAAATGTCAAGAAGTCCGAGCCCGACGACCGTGAAGCCCATGACCGAGCCCGCAGAGAAAGCGACCCTCAAGCCTTTATTGAGACTGGAAATGCAGGCGTTAGCGGTACGGCTGTTGGAGAGCGTGGCGATCTTCATACCTACGAAGCCGGAAAGACCCGAGAAGAATCCACCCGTTACAAACGCAAACGGTACAAACCACGTCAGAAGCCCGCAGGCAGCCATAACGCAGAGCACAACGAACATGAACGCAAAGAAAACGGACACAATGCTGTACTGCCTTTTGAGGTAAGCATTAGCTCCTTTGCGAATGGACGCCGAGATCTTCTGCATTTTTTCGTTTCCTTCAGAATACTTCATGATCTTCTTTGCAGTGAAGAGAGCAAAGATCAGAGCAATAACGGAACCAACCAGAGTCACGAACGGCAGGTAGTTATTGATGATATTTTCCATAAATTATTCCTCCTTTTTTACTTTTCAATATTTTAGCGTAATATATATATTAAAACAAAAACGGCAATTTGTCAAGGTTTTAACAATAATCAATGCAACAAAAATCGGTTTACAAAAAAGTATGAATTTGTAAATTTTGATATTTTTTTTGAGAATATAGTGGAAATAGAAAAACACTTGTGGTATAATTGTTTCAGCAAACATCAATCATCATTTTTGAAAGGAAATATTGTTATGAATTACGAAATCAAAGGCGAAAGCTTACCCGTCCTCTACTGCCACCTTGAAAGCGGCGAAAAACTGCTTGTTGAAGGCGGCGGAATGTCATGGATGACGCCCAACCTCAGCATGGAGACAACTTCCGACGGCGGCTTCGGCAAAATGGTCGGAAGAATGTTCTCGGGCGAAAAGATGTTCAGAAACGTTTACACCGCTAACGGCAACGGAATGATCGCGATCGCTTCGAGCTTCCCCGGCTCGATAATGGCGTTCGACGTTTCAGGAGGCAACGACATTGTTTTCCAGAAACACGCATATCTTGCGAGCGACGTCACCGTTGAAACGGCGGTTTCGTTCTCCAAAAAAGTCGGCGCAGGCTTCTTCGGCGGCGAGGGCTTTGTCCTCCAGAAGGCGAGCGGCAGAGGAATGGTATTCCTTGAGATCGACGGCAGCGCGGCAGAATACGACCTCCAGCCCGGTCAGCAGATCGTCGTCAGCACGGGCAACCTTGCGGCGATGTCGGCAACGTGCAAATATGACATCCAGTCGGTCAAAGGCGTAAAGAATAAGCTTCTGGGCGGCGAGGGCTTCTTCAACACGGTCATTACCGGCCCCGGAAAAGTCATTCTCCAGTCCATGCCGATCTCTGCGGTCGCAGGCGCGATCTCTCCCTACATCGCAACAGGCAGCAGCAACTGATCGTCGGTCAGACTTCGCATTCGGCTCTCCGCCTGATCTCGGGCGGAGAGTTTTTTGAAAAAACATTAAAAAAACTATTGACAAACGCAGGAGATTGTGGTAACATACCCTATACAAAGAAGCAGAAGCGAAAGGCTCTCGCCTGCGGGGTATAACCTGCGTAGGTCAATATTTTCGGTACGGATTCGGTACTGGTATGTATTGACGCAGGCTTTTGCTTGCGTTTTTGTTTTTGTATAATTCTTTTGGAGGTGTTCGTGATTAGTAACAACGAACTGCAAATCAATGAGGAAATCCGCGACAAAGAAGTTCGAGTCGTGACCGACAACGGTGAACAGCTTGGTATCATGTCCGCCGCTCAGGCGCTTGAGGCTGCCGCCGAAAGAGAACTTGATCTGGTAAAAATCGCTCCCACCGCCAAACCGCCGGTTTGCAAGATCATGGACTACGACAAATACCGCTTTGAACAGTCCAAGAAGAAAAAGGAAGCCAAGAAAAACCAGCGCATTATCGAGACGAAGGAGATCCAGCTTTCTCTCAACATTGATACGCACGATTTCAATACTAAAGCGAATCACGCCAAAAAATTCCTGGAGTCAGGCAAAAAAGTCAAAGTCGTCATCCGCTTCAAAGGCCGTGAGATGGCTCACACCGAATACGGCTTTGATCCGATGCAGAGATTTGCCGAGGCCTGCTCCGAGGTGGGAAGCATCGAAAAACCCGCCAAAGTCGAAGGCAGGAATATGATGATGTTCCTTGCCCCCAAAACAGGTAAGTAATATTTAAGGAGGATATAAAAATGCCTAAAATTAAAACCCACAGCGGTGCAAAGAAAAGATTCAAAATGTCAAAAAACGGCAAGCCGATCCGTGCTCATGCCTACAAATCACACATATTGAACAAAAAGTCCACAAAGCGCAAGAGGAATCTTCGCAAGACTTCTGTCGCCGACGTAACAAACCAGAAGCAGATCAAAAGACTTATTCCTTACAAATAATAATGTAAGCCGTTCAAGTATTTAATGGAGGTAATAAATAATGGCACGAATTAAAGGCGCGACAATGACTCGCAAAAGAAGAAATAAAGTTCTCAAAGCAGCTAAAGGCTACTACGGCTCAAAGAGCAAGCTCTTTAAAACGGCAAAACAGGCCGTGATGAAATCCGGTCAGTACGCTTACATCGGACGCAAACAGAAAAAACGCGACTTCAGAAGAATCTGGATCACAAGGATTTCCGCCGCTTGCAAGCTCAACGACATGAACTATTCAACGTTCATGAACGGACTTAAAAAAGCCGGAATCACGCTCAACCGCAAGATGCTTTCCGAGATCGCGATCGCCGATCCTGCTGCCTTCACAGCTTTGACAGAAAAAGCCAAAGAGGCTCTCAAGTAATAAGTTATAAGTACGCCCGTGGTATGCCCGCGGGCGTTAATGTATTTTTTGAATCTCTCGCGGAGTGAGAAAATTGGAAAAGATCGTTTCTAAAACCAACCCCAAAATCAAAAATGTTTCAAAGCTCGTTTCGTCGTCCTCGTTCAGAAAAGAACAGGGGCTTTTCTGCATTGAAGGCCTCAGAATTTGCCTCGACGCAGTGCTGAGCGGCGTCGGGATCGAACAGACCTTTCTGACCGAAAACATCAGCGCAAAACACCACGACGAGGTGGGAAAAATCATTGCCGCTTCCGATGCAAGCTATGAAGTTTCGCAGGAGATATTCTCCAAAATTTCCGACACAGGCTCGCCGCAGGGCGTGCTTTGCGTTTGCAAAAGGTGCGACAACGTCACGGATGGGATCGCTCTTTCAAAGAGCGGAAAATATATCTTCCTCGAAAACGTTCAGGATCCGTCGAATCTCGGCACCGTTTGCAGAACTGCGGAGGCTCTCGGGATCGACGCTGCGATCCTCTGCGGCTGCTGCGACGTTTTCAACCCCAAGGTTTTGCGCGGCTCGATGGGAGCTTTGTTCAGACTCGACATTGGGCTTGTCGACGACGCAGTAGACTTTTTGAAACGTCAAAACGAGGCAGGGTTCAAAACCTTTGCAACCGTGACGGACAGGGACGCCATGAAAATCACGGACGTCAGCTTCGGCAACGGGTCGATCTGCGTGATCGGAAACGAAGGCAACGGCGTGAGCAAAGAAGTGATCGAAACCTGCTTTGAAAGGATCACGATCCCCATGCTCGGCAGGGCGCAGTCTCTTAACGCTTCTGCCGCCGCATGCATTACAATGTGGGAGATGCTTCGATGAATGAGATGACTGTTTATTGGATCTGGCTTCAGCTCTGCCTTGGGAGCGGAGCAAAGGTTGACGAAGGGATCGCCTATTTCGGAAACCCGAAAGCCGTCTTCGACGCAAAGCATGAACAGCTTGTTTACTCTGGGGCGTTCACGCCTGCGCAGATCGGCAAGCTGTCCGACAAAAGTCTTGCCAAAGCCGAGAAAGTTATAACCGAATGCGAAGATATCGGCTGCGGGATCATTACTCCCGACAATGCAAAATACCCTGAAGCTCTGATGTGTATGCCGAACTATCCGCTCGTTTTGTATACCCTGGGGAACATAGAGTGCATGAAAGACAAGATGACGATCTCGATCGTCGGAGCACGAAGAGCTTCGGACGAAGGCGTCAGGATGGCGGGCAGCCTTGCGGCGTCGCTTTGCCGCGCCGGAGTTATCGTCGTGAGCGGAGGTGCGCTCGGCATTGACAGCGCCGCCCATCTCGGAGTTTTGAGCGAGGGAGGCAGCACGATCGCCGTGATCGCCTGCGGGTTCAATGCCAACTATCGCGACGGGATCAACATCATCAGGGACGACATCATGGAAAAAGGCGCCGTCATCAGCGAATATCCCCCGTCGGCGGGAGTCAAGGCGATCAATTTCCCGATCAGGAACAGGATCATTGCGGCTTTAGGCATGGGAACCGTCGTCGTTGAAGCGGCGGCAAAAAGCGGCTCTCTCATCACCGCCAATCTGGCGGCGGAATACGGCAGAGAAGTTTTTGCGGTTCCCGGGAATGCGGCAAGCTTTATCCACCTCGGGACCGTCGGACTTATAAGGGACGGCGCGATCCCCGTGTTTTCTTCGCTTGATATTCTCGGACAGTTTTCCGCCGTACACACCGATCTTGTCAAATGGGATAAAGTTGAATCCGATCTGCTGAACGAAGAAGGCCAAAAGATCGACTATTCGATCATAAAATACGGCGCAGACAAAGTTGTTGTGACAAAGAACAAGAACGCCGGCGTCAGCAAAAAGGAGCTCGAGGAAATCCCGCCCGCGAGCGACTCCGACAGCGATAAGGAGGAACTGCCCGCATGGTTGGGCGAAACAGAAATGGCCGTATACGAAGCTATCGCAGGAGGATGCGCAGACGCTGATTCGGTTTTTGAAAAAACAGGCGTTTCGATGCCGGAAATACTTACGGCATTGACTATGCTTGAAGTTTCAGGTATAATAAAAAGTCAGGGCGGAAATATTTATAAAAAAAAGTAAATATCCAAACTGCCAACCATATAATTTTTCGGAAGGATAATGAAAATGTCCAAATTAGTTATAGTAGAGTCGCCTGCAAAGGCAAAGAATATAAAGAAATATCTCGGAAAAGGATACGATGTTATCGCTTCGATGGGCCATGTCCGTGATTTGCCGTCGGCAAAGCTGAGCGTTGACGTCAACAACGATTTTGAGCCGAAATATGCCATCATAAAAGGCAAAGAGAAGCTCGTGAAAGAATTGAAGCAGAAGGCTTCCGAGAGCGAAAAAGTCTATCTTGCCGCCGACCCTGACCGCGAAGGAGAGGCGATCTCATGGCATCTCGCCGGAGTCCTCGACCTCGATCTGGACGACGACAACAGGGTCACCTTCAACGAGATAACAAAGAGCGGCGTTACGGCAGGCATGGCTGCCCCGAGAAAAGTCGACATGGATCTTGTGAACGCGCAGCAGGCCAGGAGAATACTTGACCGTCTTGTCGGCTACAAGCTCAGCCCCTTCGTTTCGCAGAAAATCAGGAGAGGCCTCTCCGCCGGACGTGTGCAGAGCGTTGCGGTGAGGCTCATCGTTGACCGCGAAGAAGAGATCAGAAAATTCGTCGCAGAGGAATACTGGACAATGGACGCAAAGTTCATCTCTCAGGCGAGAAAAGTTTTCAAAGCGTCGCTCGTGTCCGACGAAAACGGCAAAGTCAAAATCACTTCCAAAGAACAGTCCGACAAGTATCTCAACAGGCTTGACGGAGCTTCTTACATTGTCCAGGACGTGAAAAAGGGCACAAAGCAGAAAAGCCCCGTGCCGCCTTTCATCACCTCAACTCTCCAGCAGGAAGCTTCGAAAAGGCTCAACTTCCAGGCGCAGAGGACGATGAGGGTCGCCCAGGAGCTCTACGAAGGTATCGAAGTCGAAGGCATCGGCGCAACAGGTCTTATCACCTACATGAGAACCGACTCGCTGAGGATCTCCGAAGAGGCGAGAGCGCAGGCGGAGAGCTATATCATAGAAAACTACGGCCAAAAATATCTTCCCGAAAAAAGACGTTACTATAAATCAAGGAACAATGCCCAGGACGGACATGAGGCGATCAGACCGACTTCGGTAAATCTCACCCCCGAAAGAGTAAAATCGAGTCTTACGCCCGATCAGTTCAAGATCTATTCTCTCATCTGGCAGAGGTTTGTCGCTTCGCTGATGTCAAATTGCGTGCTCAACACAGTCAAGGTCGACATCCGCGCTCAAAAAGAAAACGACGACGGATACTGCATCTTCAACGCAACGGGACACAGCGTAAAATTTGACGGATTTACGGTTTTGTATGAAGTCAAGGAAGATTCCCAGGAGAAGGAAAACATTCTGCCTGACCTTAAAGCGGACGAAAACGTGAAGCTCAAAGAGCTTGTCGGCAACCAGCATTTCACTCAGCCGCCCGCAAGATATACAGAAGCTTCGCTCATTAAAACGCTCGAAGAAAACGGCGTCGGCCGCCCGAGCACTTACGCCACGATCATGACGACCATCACAAAGAGAGAGTACGTCAAACGTCAGGCGAAATCGCTCGTTCCGACTGAACTTGGGGAAGCGTTGACAAAGCTCCTTGAAGACAAGTTCCCCAACATCGTCAACGTCAAGTACACAGCCTCGATGGAAGAACACCTCGACGAAGTTGACAAGGGCGAAGAGGACTACAAGCAAATGCTGCGTGACTTCTACGAGGATTTTGACGCAACGCTGAAAAAGGCGAAGGACGATATGCAGGGCGTAAAAATCGAGCTTGAGGAAGATAAGACCGATATACCGTGCGACAAGTGCGGCAGGATGATGATTATAAAGACCGGCAGATTCGGGAAATTTCTCGCTTGCCCGGGCTACCCGGAGTGCAAAAATACCAAGCCGCTCGTGATCAAAACGACCGCAAAATGTCCGCTGTGCGGCGGCGAAGTTATCGAGAGAAAATCCAAAAAAGGTTACACTTTCTTCGGCTGCTCAAACTGGCCGCAGTGCAACTTCATGACATGGGACAAACCGACTTCGGAAATCTGTCCGAAATGCGGAAAATCGCTCTTCAAGGGCGCAAAAGGCGCAACGTCATGCCTTTCGCCCGATTGCGACTACAAAAAAACCTCCTCGAAGAAAAAGAAAAATGACGAAGAATAATATCACTGTTATCGGAGCGGGGCTCGCCGGAGTCGAAGCGGCGTGGCAGATCGCAAAACGCGGATACCGTGTCGATCTTTTTGAGATGCGCCCCGGGAAGATGACCCCCGCTCATAAGACTTCAAAATATGCGGAGCTTGTCTGCTCGAATTCGCTGAAAGCCATGCGGACGGAATCCGCCGCGGGAATGCTCAAGGAGGAGATGAGACTCCTCGGCTCGCTGTTGATCGAATGCGCCGAAAAATGCCGCGTTCCGGCGGGCGGCGCCCTTGCGGTCGACCGTGATAGGTTTTCCGAAATGGTTACCGATGTAATAGAGGCTGAACCGTTGATAAATGTTCATCATCGGGAAGTCGAAAAAATACCCGACGATGGTATCGTGATCGTTGCGGCAGGGCCTCTGGCTTCGGACTCTCTGGCGACCGACATAAGGGAAAAATTCGGCGGCAGCCTCAGCTTTTTCGACGCCGCGGCGCCGATCGTGAGCGCAGAGAGCATTGATATGACCAAAGCTTTTTGCCAGTCGAGGTATGATCGCGGCGACAGCGACGACTATATCAACTGCCCGATGAACAAAGAGGAATATGAAGCGTTTTATTCTGCGCTGATCTCTGCCGAAAGGGCGGAGCTTCACGAGTTTGAGAAGAAAAAAAACGTCTACGAGGGCTGTATGCCGGTCGAGATCATGGCTTCAAGAGGGCAGGATACCCTTCGCTTCGGGCCGATGAAACCGGTCGGATTGACAGACCCGAAAACAGGCCGCAGGCCGTGGGCTGTGCTTCAGCTGAGAAAGGAAAACGTGGCGGGCGACGCTTATAATCTCGTCGGCTTTCAGACAAACCTGAAGTTTTCCGAGCAGAAGAGAGTTTTCTCCATGATACCTGCGCTCAAAAACGCCGAGTTTTTGCGCTATGGCGTGATGCACAGGAATACTTTTCTGAATTCGCCGAAGATGCTTAACCCCGACTTTTCCGTCAGGGGAAGGGAAAACCTGTTCTTCGCCGGTCAGATAACCGGCGTGGAAGGTTATATGGAATCCGCATCGAGTGGGATCATGGCGGGGATCAACGCCGTGCGTCGTCTTGAAGGGAAAGAAAGCCTGGTTTTGCCGTTAGAATCAATGATCGGTGCGCTTTCAAGATACGTCAGCAACGAAGCCGTTGAAGCTTTCCAGCCAATGGGAGCCAACTTCGGAGTGCTCCCGCCGCTTGGAGAAAAAATCAGAGACAAAAAGCTGAGATATGCCGCTCTCTCGGAAAGAGGGCTGAAACTCGTAAGAACTATTGCCGAAGGGATTTGATGAAAATGGAGATCGAAAACCTGGAAAAAAAGATTGGCTACAGCTTCAAAAACCGTGAATATCTCAACCGTGCGCTGTCGCATTCTTCCTACGTGAACGAAAGGCACAACAACGAGGAGAGCAACGAAAGGCTTGAATTCCTCGGCGACTCCGTGCTTGGGATCATCACGGCGGATTATTATTTCCACAACTTCAGCCTGCCCGAGGGCGAGCTGACGAAGCTCAGGGCTTCGACGGTTTGCGAAAAAACGCTTTCGTCCTTTGCAGACCAGATCGAGCTGGGCAAATATCTCAAGCTCGGCAAAGGCGAGGAACGTACCGGCGGGAGACAGCGTCCGTCCATCAATGCGGACGCGTTTGAAGCCGTGATCGCGGCGATCTACCTCGACGGCGGGATCGAAGAAGCGAGGAAATTTGTCCTGCGTTTTGTTGAGCGGCTTTCGGAAAAACACGGCTCATTTAAAGATTATAAAACCACTTTGCAGGAAATAGTCCAGAAAAATCCCGAAGAGACTCTTGAATATATCATCGTCGATGAATCCGGCCCCGACCACGACAAGAGCTTTGAGGTTGAAGTCCACCTCAACAGCAACGTCATCGGCAGAGGCAAGGGCAAAAGCAAAAAGAACGCGGAGCAGGAGGCGGCTCGCGAAGCGTTAGAGCTGATGGGGCTTTGAAAAGATTTAACGTAGGGCTTTTTGTGCCGCACGCAGGTTGCCCGCACCAATGCACTTTTTGCAACCAAAAAAGTATATCCGGTCAGCTCAAAAGCATCACGCCCGAAGACGTGGATAAGGCGGTCAGGATCGCAGTGGAGTCATCCCCCGAAGGCGAGGGAGAGATCGCCTTTTTCGGCGGAAGCTTTACCGCCATCGACAGGGGACAGATGATTTGCCTGCTCCAAAGCGCAAAAAAATACGTTTTGCGGGGGACGTTCAAGGGCATAAGGGTCTCAACCCGACCCGACGCGATCGACGAGGAGATATGCGACATTCTGAAAGAAAACCTGGTCACCTCGGTTGAGCTCGGATGTCAGAGCACGGACAACGAGGTCCTCGCCGCGAACAAAAGAGGGCACACCGTCAGGGATATCGAAGAATCGACCGAACTGCTGAAAAAATACGGCTTTGAGGTCGGGCATCAGATGATGACCGGGCTTTATAAATCAAGCTATGAAAAAGACATTAAAACCGCCGAAAAGCTCATCTCGCTTTTTCCCGACACGGTCAGGATCTACCCCACCGTTGTGCTGGAAAACACAGAGCTTTGCTCCCTTTACAGGAGCGGCGAATACAAGCTCATGAGCGACGACGAGACTGTTGAGCTTTGCGCCAAGCTGCTGCTGATGTTTCATGAAAACGGTATCCCCGTCATCAGGATGGGGCTTCACTCCGGCGGCAACGTTGAAGAAGGTTATGTCGCAGGGTTTTACCATCCTGCGTTCAGGCAGCTTTGCGAAAGCAGGATTTATCTGAGGAAAACGCTCGAATATATTGAGAAGAATAATATAAAAAAAGGAAATGTTTTGATCAAAACGGCGCCCTCCGCCGTTTCATCCGTTATCGGGCAGAAAAGGAGCAATCTGGATCTTCTGCGTCAGAGCGGGTACTCTGCGAAAGTTTCCGCTTCGGCAGACGTCGGCAGATTTGAAGTGAAAGTTGAGGAACAGATATGATTTTGAAATCAATTGAAATGCAGGGCTTTAAATCGTTCCCGGACAAGACCGTTTTGAAACTGCAAAGCGGCATCACGGGTGTAGTGGGACCCAACGGAAGCGGCAAGAGCAACATTGCCGACGCCGTGCGCTGGGTTCTCGGAGAGCAGTCCTCAAAAAGTTTGCGCGGCTCCAAAATGGAGGACGTTATTTTCAGCGGCAACGCAACGGGCAGAAGATCCCACGGCTTTGCCGAGGTCAGCCTTACCCTCGACAACAAGGACAGAACGCTCAACAACTGCGAAGAGGACGAGGTTACCGTCACGAGAAGGTTTTACCGTTCGGGCGAGAGCGAGTATCTCCTTAACGGAGAAGGCGTGAGGCTCAGGGACGTCCACGAGCTGTTTATGGACACAGGTCTCGGACGCGACGGCTATTCCATGGTCAGCCAGGGAAAGGTCGCCGAGCTCATCTCATCCAAGTCGTCCAAAAGGAGAGAGATGCTCGAAGAAGCCGCAGGTATATCTCATTTCAGATACAGAAGAACCGACGCCACGAGGAAGCTTGAACAGGCGCAGGAAAACCTTGTCAGGCTAAAAGATATTCTCGGCGAGCTTGAAAGCCGCGTCGGACCGCTTAAAACTCAGAAAGAAAAGGCGCAGAAATTCCTCGTTCTTTCCGCCGAAAAAAAAGATCTTGAGATAGGTCTTTGGCTCCATACGATCGAAAAATCGAAGAACAACCTCAAGCTCCAGGAGGACAAACTCACTGCGGCAAAGGCTCACTACGAGGAAGTCAGCGAGGAGATAGAGAGGCTTAACCGTGAAATCGAAGAAACTGCCGGACAGAGCAGAGATATCACGGCATCGATCGATTTCATCCACCAGAGCAATATGTCCCTTGAAGAACAGGCGTCGAAGCTCGACGGGGAGATCGCCGTTGAAAAGAGCACCATCTCGCACAACGAGGACACGATCGAGAGGATCAAAAAAGATATCGACACTCTCTCGGACACGAGGGCGCACATCAACGAGAGGATCAGCAGCGAAGAAGAAGACATCGAAAATCTCCAAAAAGAGATCGAACAAAAAAAGCTTGAGCTCGCGCAGGCTGTGTCGGAGATCACGAAGATCAGGCTCGAAAACGACGCATTCGCAGATGAGATATTGAAAATGTCCCAAAGCGTTGAGCTGCTCACGGTCGAGATCAGCGAACAAAGGATAAAACAATCAACTGCGGAATCGTCCATAGATGAGATCCTCTCAAGGTCGAACACCGTCGAGGAGATGCTTTCGTCCAGGCAGGCGATCTGCGACGAGATCGAGCAAAAGTCAAACCTGCAGAAAAAAGAGCTTGAGGAGATCAGGTCAAATGAGCTTGAAATCAAAAACAGCATCTCGGGCTATGAGATGAAAGCAAACTCAAGACGTGAAAAAAGCGAAAAACTCAAAGAAAAAATCGAAACCCTCGAGTTTGATTTACATAGAAAACAGTCAAGGGTCAAGATGCTCGATGACCTTGAAAAGAACATGGAGGGCTATTCCGGCAGCGTAAAGGCAGTCATGAAGCAGACAAAGCGTGAAGCTTTGAGAGGTATCCACGCTCCGCTTTCTCAGCTTATTACCGTTGACGAAGAATATGCTGTTGCGGTCGAAACGGCTCTCGGAGCTTCGATCCAGCATATTGTGACCGAGACCGAAAACGACGCCAAGCGAGCCATAAGCTTCCTCAAGGAAAACCGTCTGGGCAGGGCGACATTCCTTCCGCTGACAGCCATCAAATCAAAGCCGTTTCAGGAGAGAAATCTGGACGACGAATACGGTTTTGTGGACATGGCGGATAGGCTTGTTAAATATGACGCAAAATACGACGAGATCATCAAATACCAGCTCGGACATATCGCCGTTGCGCAGGATATGGACTGCGCCATCGCAATAGCCAAAAAATACTCATACAAATTCAAGATAGTGACCCTCGACGGTCAGGTCATCAACACGGGTGGTTCCATGACGGGCGGTTCCAGAGGCCAGAACTCGGGAATGCTCAGCCGTCTCAACGAGATCGAAAAGCTCAATTCCCAAATCAAGGAGTTTGAAAAAGAGCTCGAAAAATTGCGCGCGGAATACAAGCTCGTCAACGAGGATCTTGCCCTTTCGGAGGGCACTCTTTCCGCCGCACAGGCTGACCTGCTTCGTGTCCAGGAGGATATAATCAGGAAGGAAAGCTCCTTGAAACTGACTCTCGGACAGTTTGAGACTGTAAAGAACGGGCTTGACGAACTGCGCGAGGAGCAGCAGTCTTCAAAAGCAAGGCTTGACATTTTCACCAAGGCTTCCAAGGAAAGCGCGGCGCAGATCGAGGAACTTTCTCAACAGCTCAACGCCGTCAGAGCCCGGATCGACGCAAAGTCGAGCGACCGCGAAAAGCTTGCTGCCTCGGGCGACGATCTCGGCAAGCGTGAAAATGAGATCAACCTCGACATTCTCGCTCTCAACAAGGATATCGACTCAAAACGCCGCTCGATAGAAGACCTGAAATTGAGCGCCGGCGACGGAAACGAGAGAAAAATGGCTCTCGAAGAAGAGATCGAACAGCTGAAAAAAGCCAACGTCGACGTTTTGGAGCACATTGCCTCGCTGGAGGAAGAAGCCGGAAAGCTTCGCACGAGGACAGGCAATTCAAAAGAAGAGATCGCCGAGCTCATCAGCAGACGCGACAGATGCGACAGCAGGGTGAACGAATACCGCCGGAAGGAAAGACAGCTCCACGAAGACAGAGAAAAACTCAGCGGAGAAAACGCAAGGCTCGAGGAGAGAAAAGCGGCGATCGAAAAGGAATATACCGACACCGTCAACAAACTCTATGACGAGTATCAGCTCTCAAAAAGCGATGCGCAAGCGCTCGGGATCGTGATCGAGGACGTCGCAGAGGCTTCAAGGACTTTGAACGAGATCAAAAGCAAGATCCGCGCCCTGGGCAGCGTCAACGTGGACGCGATTGAGGAGTATGACGAGGTCAGCCAACGATACGAATTCATGAAAGGCCAGATCGAAGACATCGAAAAATCCAGGGACGAGCTCCTGAAGCTTATCAATGAGCTGACCGGAAAAATGAGCGAGCAGTTCAGGGAACAGTTTGCAAGGATCAATTCATATTTCGGCGAGACTTTCTCCGAGCTATTCGGCGGAGGAAAAGCGCAACTCGTTTTGGAAGACGAGCTCGACGTTCTCGAAAGCAATATCGAGATCAAAGTTCAGCCGCCGGGCAAGAACGTAAAAAATATCGACCTGCTTTCGGGCGGCGAAAAGGGACTTTCGGCGATAGCTTTGCTGTTTGCAATTTTGAAGGTCACGCCGGCGCCGTTTTGCGTGTTTGACGAAGTTGAAGCCGCTCTCGATGACGTAAACGTCACAAGGTATGCGCAGTATGTTCGCAGGATGACGAAGAACACTCAGTTCATCCTGATAACTCACCGCAGAGGCACGATGGAAGAAGCAGATATGCTCTACGGCGTTACAATGCAGGAGGAGGGCGTCAGCAAGATGCTCGAGCTGAAAACGGCTGAAATGGCGAAGAAAATGGGACTTGCTTAATATATTTTTGGAGGATGATTCCGTGGCAGAAAAAATCGTTGTTGCCTCCGGAAAGGGAGGCGTAGGAAAATCCACCTGCGTTGTGGGCGTTGCAACTGCCCTCGCGCAGATGGACAAAAAGGTCTTAGCCGTTGATTTCGACGTTTCACTGCCCAGCCTTGACGTGATTTTCGGAGTTGAGAATGAAGTCGTGTACAATTGGGGCGACATTCTCCTTTCGCGCTGTGAAAAAGAGGATGCGATTATCGCCGTGAACGGCGTGGATCTCCTTTGCGCACCGAAAAAAGACGAGGGATTTTCGCAGGAAACGGTCGCCGGGATGATAGATTCTTTTGACGAAGGCTACGATTATATCCTGATGGATGCCCCGGCAGGCCTCGGCAAATTCTTCCGCATTGCGTCCGCATGCGCCGACAGAGGGATCGTCGTCTCCAACCCCGAGGACGTTTGCGTCAGAAGCGCAGGTGTCGCCGCTTCGGAGATGCGGACTCTCGGGCTTTCCGACGTCCGGCTGATAATCAACAAAATGATCACCAAACTTTCCGCAGGGAAGAAAAACCTCAACGTCGACAGCGTGATCGACGAGACAATGGTCAGGCTGATCGGAGTTGTGCCGTTCGACGGCGAAATCGCGCTCGTGTCAATGGGGAAAAACGGTTTCTCGCTGAGGAAAAAACCTCAGAGAAGTTTTGAACGCATTGCCGAAAGAATTACGGGCAAAGAAGTCAGATTGAAGTTTATTAAATAACCATTCTTTTAACAAACAACAAAAAAGTAGCGAAAGTGAGCAAAAACACAGTTAAAGTGAGCAAATAACTATTGAATTTTGTTGACGGTTGTTATATAATGATAGAGTATTCATCGCGAGAGGAGTGATTGTTTTGAATATAGCACTTATTGCAAACGACGCAAAAAAAGAACTCATGACTCAATTTTGTATTGCATATTGTGGCGTTTTGAGCCATCACAATCTTTGCGCCACAGGAACTACTGGCAAGATGGTTTCCGATGCAACAGGGCTGAAAGTCGCTCGTTTCCTCGGCGGAACCCAGGGAGGAGATCAGCAGATTGCCGCAAGGATTGGCTGCAATGAGATCGACCTGCTTTTGATGTTCAGAGATCCGTTGGTTGTTAATTCAAAACTGGAGGATGAGACTCAGGAACAGATCCTCAGACTTTGCGATGTTCATAATATCCCCGTTGCGACAAATATTGCAACTGCCGAAGCCCTCATCCATGCGCTCGAAAGGGGCGACCTCGATTGGCGCGACATCGTCAATCCCAAAAACAGAAAATGATATAAAATCTTGAGCCACCGGGAAAAAGCCGGTGGCTCATTTTTCTTGAATATTCTACTCCGATGCAAGAAGCATTTTTCTTATCGGTTTGACGTTGACGAGGATCGATACGCCGATGCAGGTCAGGATCAGTTCCGGCAGCATATACTGTCCGTTGTAAATGAGGGAATAGAGATATTTGCTCATGTTTTCCGCCCACTGTCCCCAGATCACAACGCCTGTAACATAGTGGCAAACGAACCTGATGAATACCGCGAGCGCAACTCCACCGATTATGCCGGCGTTGCCTTTTTTGCGAAAAACGCCCGCAAGCCCCAAAGCGGTGAAAGGAACAAGATAGTCAAACACAACGCAAATCGTGACAGCGGAGATCGTCTTTGTGTAGACGAACACGTTGCCGCCGGCAATTCCCATGACGAGTTGGAACAGGGAATAGACAAACGAGGTGAAAAGTCCCTGCTTCAAGCCGTATCTGACCGAAACAAAGCAGATCGGCAACATGCTCAGCAAAGTGACTTCGCCGCCCATCGGCATCTTGTAGATGGGGATGAAGTTCAGCACGATCGACATGGCAAGCATTATCGCGCTGAAAGCGAGTTTTTGAGTTTTTTTGTTCATCGAACAGACCTCCAAGGAAAAAATAATACGCCTGCGAAAAGTTCTCGCAAGGCGTTATTTTTTTAACTCTTCCTACGCCGGCATTGCCCGGATCAGGTCTAAGGGTCAAAGGCGAAATAATAGCCTTAATCTCAGCCGAAATTCATCAGCACCCCTGCGAAACTATTCACTTGACAAAAGTGATTATACTACTTTGGACTTTTGTTGTCAAGGGTTTTCAGTTGAGGACGTAAACTCCGAAGTTCAGATACGCCGCAAAAGTCAGCCAGATGAGATACGGTATCTGAAGCACAGCCGCGGTTTTGTCGATCTTCCAAAAGAGGAAGACCATCACTGCGCTGAGCACCCAAAGGATCAGCAGCCAGATAAACGCGAAAAGATACGCCTTCGCGCCGAAGAATATCAGCGGCCAGGTCAAATTGACTGCAAGCTGGAGCGTATAGAACGCAGAAGCGTTTTTGGCCGGATCCTTGTCATGGGTTTTGATGATATAGGACGAAATTCCCATCAGGATATAAAGAATAGTCCACGCAACGGCAAACACCCACGGCGGCGGAGTCAGCGGCGGCTGATTGATCGAAGCGAACTCTTTCATCCCGTTTTTTGTCAGCAGGGATGAGATCAACCCCAAGCCGAGAGGAACTGCGATGTTGACGGCGAGCTGTTTTTTGTCGATTTTTGAATTGATTGTCATTTTATCACCCCGTTTATTCTTATTCCAAATCGGGGTCGAATATTCATCGGGACAAGATTCAAGGATGAAGAATTTGATTTGAGCACGAATGCCTCAACAATTATGTGTGCGCAAGAGGCAAACATTATTCCAAAAAGCGTCTTTTGTCTACCTGACAAAAGACGCTTTTTGGTTGGCCCGCCCGAAGGGATTCGAACCCCCGATCTTCAGAATCGGAATCTGCTGCGTTATCCGGCTGCGCCACGGGCGGAAATATTATTATCTTCTAAAAGAAAAGATGCTCGATCAGGATCTTTGCTCCGAGGGCGATAAGCACAAGCCCTCCGATGAATTCGGCTTTTGATTTATATTTGCTGCCGAACTTGTTGCCGATCTTCACGCCGACGGCGGAAAGCAAAAACGTCGTCACGCCGATCAATGCGATGCAAAGGAGAACCTTGTTCAAGCCGATCCCGAGGGTCGCGAGCGGAGCAACGCCGACCGCAAGCGCGTCGATGCTCGTTGCGACGGCAAGAGGGAGCATGGACGAGAAAGAAAGCGAACTGTCGGCGTCGTCTTCGTCTTTTGAAAACGACTCCCTGATCATGTTTACGCCGATCATCGCCAGCAAAACGAAAGCGATCCAATGGTCAAATTTTTCGATATATCTTACAAAAGCAGAGCCGAGAAAATATCCGATCGCCGGCATCAGCGCCTGGAAAAAACCGAACCAAAGTCCGACTATAACGCTCATTTTCGGCGAAAACTTTTTCGTCGAAAGCCCTTTGCAAACCGCGACCGAAAAAGCGTCCGCAGAAAGACCGACAGCCAGGAGCAAAATTTCCGTAAAAGTCATAAAGACGAGAACACCCGAATTCCTTTTGAATCTACCACGCCATTGTATCACAAATAACAAGCTTTTTCAAGATTAAATATTCTTCTCCAAAAAAGAAAATGCAGAAGCGGCGGCATTAATTCCTAATGCCG
>JAFTCG010000024.1 GCA_017454815.1 Clostridia bacterium | reverse complement strand
ATTCGAACAGGAGGGAGATATGCTTGCATATCGGAAGAAAATGCTCCTGCGGAGCGTTTTCGCCGACGTGGGCGTGTCGGCGCGCGGTGCGCGTCGAGCGAATCCCACCGCTTCCGCCAAAGCACAAAGTTCGACTTTTGTTGAATATATCCATATCATCGACTACGTTTTTGAACTGTTCGGCCCAATTCCCCTGCGGAAATGATATATAGAAATGCAGGGAATAATATTTGCGTTGGCTATCAGGAGCAATTTAAGACGAGCAAAACGAGCGAAAAGCAATGGCTTTTGATCATCGTTTTGTTGAACCGCAAATGACAAGGAACACTTGTAAAAACCAACAAAAACAGAACGCAAAAACAACAAGTTGACTTAACTATATCTGTAAAATATATGCATATACTTGACAGTTTCTGCGCAGAGTGGTATAATAATTAAAAACGACGAAGGAGGGATAGAGATGTCGTTTCTTGATGGTTTTACAAGCTTCAACTTCAACGAAGGGGCTCCCTATGTGTCAATTACAAAAAACGGTATGACATTCAACAAGGGAACAGTAATGAAATTGCGATGTCCCGAATATGTGAGGTTGTTGATAAATTCAGATCAAAGAATGATTGCTATTCAGCCCTGCGAATCAACAACAGAGAATGCAACCGTCTTCTGCTCAGAAGAGAGACGAAACAGCAAGGTTCTCTCTATTCGCTGGAATGGAAGAGACCTTCTTAATACAGTATCTGATATGATGGATTGGGATTTAAGCAATCACGCCTTCAAAGTTGAAGGCAAACCTCTCGTTGCTGAAAATGCGATGTTGTTTGATTTAAACAAAGCTGAAGAGCTTAAGTGATAGCATATATTTCAGTTTGTACTGCAAATATAAAAACCGTTCGGTTAGACCGAACGGTAGGGCTTGAAAAGCAAGGTAAATGGGCTACCATACTTCTCTGTGGCAAGATAAGTATACGACATTTTCCTTTCTATTTCAAGTTAATTTCGGATTCGTCCGAAATAAATCTTAATCTGGAGGGTCTTTGTCTTTATGGATTCGTCATAATAGTGTTTAATTCTTTGTCAAACAATAATTGTCAGTTTTTTGTATAACTTGATCGGTAGCCTCTTGTTATCAAAATAGGTTTTCTTATCCGTCACCAATTCTATTGGGGACAAATGGCATTGCCATACTACTATTTTATAATGGAGGATTATTTATGCGAAAAATTACAGAAAAAATTAAACTTCAAGATGGATCCAGCAAGCGGCGTCAGAAAGACACACGTCACCTGCTAAATTTAAACTATTTATCTCTCACAAACAGTACTTATACCTCTGGTGAGTATGATTTTCCTGTTATTTACAGTAAAACGGAACTTATCCCCGATTATCTGGCATTATACAATCAGCCCGGTAGTTATCATCAAACCGCCTTGACAGGGGTGTGCTTTTATACATATGATCCTGTGTTTGATGGCTTATATGGACTATTCAATGCGATATATTATGACAACAAGGAACTTCTGGAGTTTTATAAGGAACGTTTTAATGGTGTAAGATTTATCATATCACCGGACTATTCTCAATTTGGAGATCTTCAAAAGGTTGAAAACCTGATTAGGTTATGGAAAGCCAGAATTGTAACTCTATGGTTTATTCTGGAACTCAAGGCAGTTGCTATTCCGAGCATTACATACATATCAGAAGATAGTTTTCCTCTCTTTTTTAGTGGTTTAGAAGGCTGTGAAGTGGTTGCGTTCAGCACAAAGGGTCATATTCGATATGCAAATGAAAGAGCTCTTTTAAAGGCTGCTGTAAAATATGCGGTTGACAACCTTCCTCTTAAAACGATAATCGTTTATTCGGTTTGCGGAAATGATGATACATCCTTGAAGTTGTTTAAGTACGCAATTGACCATGGCGTCCATGTTGTGATTCCTGACAACTCTCTCAGAGAAAGAAACAGAAGGAGATGTACAGTATCGTGAACGGAGTGTCAAGTGGAGAGGTTGTTGGAACGGCGGGAACCCAACAAAGTCTGGAACAGACTGGTGTTGAAGCAGCAGCTAATGAGAACGGAGCAATTGTTTCTTCCTCAATGCCTAACTCAATGGATGCGGTAACACCTAAAGAAAAATTCATTAACTACTCGCTTAATCCTGACAATCCAAATGCTAAAGGTAAGGCAAAAGCGTATGAAAAAGGGCTCGGATATACAAAAGATAATGCAGATGGATTGATATCTCAGGTTCATGAATATGTTGCCTCAAACAATAAACCATATGACGTCTCGCAATCAGAGTATGGTACGAAGTACAAGTTCAGAATTCCGGTTACAGGGCCAAATGGTATGACTAAAAATGTAATTGCGGTGTACCAAATTGATAAAGGCCAGAGCATACCTAGAATGATCACTAATTATTTGGAGGGACGATAATGATTTCTGAAAACACAAAAGTCAAAACGCTTGTAGCCAAGGAAGGTTACCCTGTTGGTACTATCGGTATTGTGGTCAGCCTGTACACTTCAGGTCCCGCATGTGAAGTTGAGCTATGGGATGAAACGGACTATCCTGTGGATGTTGTTACATATCTGCTTTGTGAGGTTGAACCAGTATAATTCAAGGGCAATAAAACCATAGCCAAAGAATCAAGAGGTTCTGTTGAAAAAACGCGCAAAGTGTTGGAGAAGAACAAACAATATTGGGCGCACTCAAAACATACTTTTGATTATGAATTTGTTGACTGAGTAGCCTTAACATTTACTACTCAAAAAAAGAAAGTGCGTACCCCTGTACATTTTAACAATGTAGCAAAGGGGTACGCAGTTTGTATCAAAACAGGTCGCAACTTACAAATCTGCACACCCTTCAAGATACGCATCGTATCTAAATTGGTGTGCGGTTGCTTTTTGTAGAAAGCCTTGATATAAAGGCGTTCGTGAACACTTTTTAACGACGGCGGCTCTGCGGGTCTTGAATTTTGACATCGCAGAGCCGTTTCTGCATTTTGACGATTTATACTTTTTAACGAAAGGTCCTCAGGGGTATGTATATATACTGTCAAGAATTATTGAGATTAACATGATTTCGAATATAAATTTCTTGACTTATTTATTGTTTTTGGCTATAATACGATTAGATACGATTTTGGTCAGGAGTGATTGTTTATGGCATACATTACCCGCACGCTTGAAAAGAGAATTCTGGAAATCAGCAAGGAGTATTCCTGCCTGCTTTTAACGGGCCCGCGTCAGGTCGGTAAAACAACGATGCTTGAACACCTTATGGAAGGCACTGACCGAACAAAGGTCACGCTCGACGATACCGAGCAGCGTAAGCTTGCGAAAACCGACCCGGAGTTATTCTTGGAAATGCACCCTGCGCCCGTCCTTATTGACGAGGTTCAGTATGCGCCCGAACTCTTTTCATATATAAAAATAAAGGTAGATAACGGCGCTCAACCGGGTTCGTATTGGCTGACAGGCTCACAGTCCTTTCAGCTGATGGATCTGGCGAGAGAATCGCTTGCGGGAAGAACGGCGATAATTCACATGTCGTCACTTTCTCAGGGGGAGTTGTACGGCGACTGTGTTAATTCTACGTTTTCTGTTAATCTGAATTCATTGAACGACAGAAGAAAGCACCTCGCCTCCTGCAACGCAAAAGAAATGTTTGAGCGCATATGGAACGGCTCATTACCCGGACACAGAAGCGGAAAGTATACTGACCGCGACGTATTTTACAGTTCATATATCCAAACCTACATCGACCGTGACGTTACTGATATGATCCCGGGAGTGAACAAGCTGATGTATGCGGATTTTATCCGCGCTGCCGCCTGTCGTGCAGGGCAAATGCTTAATATTCACGACATAGCACAGGATGTAGGAGTTTCTGACGACACGGCGAAGCGTTGGCTTACCGTTATGGAAAAATCGGAGATCATCTTTTTCCTTCGTCCTTATTCAAACAATCTTTTGAAACGAACGATCAAAACGCCGAAAATGTATTTTTTTGACACGGGATTGGTGGCATACCTTACAAAATATTCAAGCCCCGAGATCCTGATGAACGGTGCGATCAACGGTGCGATTCTTGAAAACTACACCGTTGCCGAAATCATCAAAACCTATCACAACGACGTTAAAGAGTGTAATTTTCACTATTTCCGCGACAAGGAATCAAACGAAATAGATTTGGTGATTGAAAGCGATGGTGAGCTTCATCCGTTGGAAATCAAAAAATCGTCAAGTCCTGCCCCTGAACTCGTCAGCGCGTTTGGTGTTCTCGACAAAGGCTCTGTTCCCCGCGGCGTTGGGGCAATACTCTGCCTAAAAGAGGAGTTATCTGCAATTGACCGCAATTCATTTATTGTCCCGATTTGGATGATCTGAAATCTGCATAGTTCTTTCGCATAAAAAGAAATATTTTCAAGGGTACGCATTTTGTGTTCAAACAGGTCGTGTTTACTGATGACGCAGACGCTAATGATGTTTCGCCGCGCAACTGCAGGTTGCTTTACACAAAACCTCATTTATGGTATAATTACTATTCGGAGGTGTTACTATGGAAACAAAAGACGTGCTCTCTCAACTGAGGGCAAAAAGCGGCTTATCGCAGGATGAGCTTGCGCAGAAGCTTTTTGTCACAAGGCAGGCTGTTTCACGCTGGGAAACCGGCGAAACTGTGCCAAATACGGAAACCCTGAAGATGCTTTCCAACCTTTTCAACGTTTCGATAAACACTTTGCTCGGCTCGCCGCGGAAATTGATTTGCCAATGCTGCGGAATGCCTCTCGAAGACGGTATTATCGGCAAAAACAAGGACGGCTCCCTCAACGAGGATTATTGCCAATGGTGCTATGCCGACGGAACCTATACCTACAGCGACATGGATGACCTCCTCGAAGTCTGCGTGAAGCATATGGCCAACGAAAACTTTTCCGAGGAGCAGGCACGCGCCTATATGAGCCAACTGCTTCCGACGCTTGACTATTGGAAAAGATACGAACAGCTCAGCGACAACGGACAGTTTGAAGCTTTTAAAAAACAGCTTGTCGGGGAGATCAACGCGCTCAACATAGAAGGTATGCCGAAGGTCGAAAAGCTCAACGCTCTCGTCGGCAGCTATGTCAACCTTGAATACAGGCTCCCGAACGGCACGACCTCAAAATTCCTGAACGACTCCGCAACGTACCTCGGAACACAGCTCGAATCCGAATTCGGCGCAGAACGCTGTTTCGGAGTTGTTGCGAACATGGATTTTATTCTGGTTTGCACATACGGTGCGGATTGCTCCGACCCGGAGCTCGTGCTCTACAAGAAAAGATAACGGCTTCCCTGCACCATATAGAGAAAGGATAAAATTCCGATGGAATGGTTTAACGTTTTCGGTCTTGTTTTTACAGCCGTTATACTGACGCCCAACGTCGTTTTTGCGATAAAGCACAAGGGCAAGACAGGCGACAGGCAGAACAACAGGATAATCGAGGTTTTCGAGCAGATCGGCCGCTACGGATGTATGCTTTTCATGGTGTTCAACGTCCCCGGAACATTTTTCGGCTGGCGGTCGGGCGAATCGTTCGCGCTGTACCTCATCGTCGACTCTGTTCTTGTTGTTTCATACTGCGTCCTGTGGGCTGTATTGTGGAACAAAGACGGTTTTTTCAAATCGTTGTCGCTGTCGGCCATACCCTCCGTACTGTTCCTGTTCAGCGGGATTATGAGCAATTCCGTCCTGCTGATTTTTTCTTCGTTGCTGTTTGCGCCGATGCATATTTATATCTCGCTTAAAAACACAAAACCAACTCCCGGCGAATGACCGCCGATGCGCCCGCACCGTAAAAGCGTTTGCTTTGCCCGAAAGGTAAACCGACCGACCGTTTCATTGTTCTGAAGAGGTGAAAATCATGCCGCTTAAAATTATTCGAGACGACATTACAAAGCTCAACTGCGACGCGATAGTCAACGCCGCGAACAATACACTTCTCGGCGGCGGCGGTGTTGACGGAGCAATACACCGGGCTGCGGGCAGTGAACTGCGCGACGAATGCGCCAAACTCGGCGGATGCCTTACGGGAGACGCAAAGATCACGAAAGGTTATCGACTCCCGTGCAAATATGTCATCTACACCGTCGGCCCCATCTGGAACGGCGGCAACAACAACGAGGAAAGCCTTTTGCGCTCGTGCTACATCAGATCCCTGCGTCTTGCCGCCGAAAACGGCTGTGAAAGCGTTGCCTTTCCTCTGATCTCCTCGGGTGCATACGGCTACCCGAAGGACAAGGCTCTGGATGTCGCCGTGGATGAAGTGAAAAAGTTTCTTTCGTTTTATGAAATGCTCGTCTATATCGTCGTGTACGACAGATCTTCCTATCAGATCAGTCAGAGCCTGTTCGACAACATTTCCTCATACATTAACGACCATTACGTTGATGATCAATTCAAGCCGATGCGCCGTTTTTCGGCAAGAGATCTCTACGCCTTGCCGGACGAATGCATCTCCGAAGACCGGGAGCCGAGACCGTTTCCCTCCTTGGGGCAAATGGAGCCTTCCGCATCCGGATCCGTCGGCAGCAAAAACTCGCTCAACGACGCACTGGAGCAAATCGACGAGAGCTTTTCCGAGATGCTTCTTCGCAAAATCGACGAAAAAGGCTTGACCGACGCAGATTGCTACAAAAAGGCGAACGTCGACCGCAAGCTGTTTTCAAAAATACGCGGCGACAAGCTTTACAAGCCGAGCAAATCCACCGCGATTGCCTTTGCGATCGCGCTTGAGCTTCCGCTTGAAGAAACGAAAGATATGCTCATGAAGGCGGGGTTTGCCCTTTCGCACAGCAACAAGTTTGATATTATCATCGAGTATTTTATCAAAAACAAAAACTACGATATTTTCGAGATAAACGAGGCGCTTTTTGCTTTCGATCAAAAGCTTCTCGGCGTTTGATAAATTATTGATTCCGACGTTTTTAATTTGTCGCTTTTCAGGCGACCTGATCGCAAAACAAAAGAAATATAATGTGGCTGTAAGGTGAAAACCAAACGACCACATTATTTTTTTCGGAGGAATCAAAAATGGAGAAAATCAAAAACAACGTAACGGAACTCGTATTCATCCTTGACAGAAGCGGCTCGATGGCAGGGCTCGAGAAGGACACCGTCGGCGGATTCAACGCGATGATCGAAAAGCAGAAAAAAGAAGACGGCGAATGCTACGTTTCCACAGTTCTCTTTGACAACGTCAGCGAGGTCATCCACGACCGTGTTAAGCTCGAAAAAATCGAACCGCTGACCGAAAAAGAGTATTACGTCAGGGGCTGCACCGCGCTCATCGACGCCATCGGCGGGGCGATCCACCACATCTCAAACATCCACAAATACGCTCGCCGCGAGGACGTGCCGGAGCACACGATGTTTGTCATCACAACAGACGGCATGGAGAACGCCAGCAAAGAATACACGAGCGATGAAGTCAAAAAAATGGTCAAGCGTAAGAAAGAAGATTACGGCTGGGAATTCATTTTCATCGGCGCAAATATCGACTCCGTCCAGACGGCAGGCAACTTCGGGATCGCTCCCGACCGTGCGGTCGATTACCGCGCAGACGCTCAGGGAACGAGCGTCCTCTACGAAACCGTTGCAAACACGGTTTGCCGCATGAGAAAAAATAAGCCGATCGACGGATCATGGAGCGCACCCATCAGCGAGGACTTTAAGAACAGAAATAACAGATAAAAAACGCCAACGGGGCTGTCGCATTCAGCGAAAAAAAAGCACAAAAAATTATAATGGATGATTGTACGATTATTCGACTACGATCATCCATTATTGTTAAATCTGAAGACAAATTGCAGAACAAAACACTTTAATTCGTCGTTTTTATCTGAATGCGACATCCCTCCATTTTTGTTTGTCATTTGCCTGAAATTTTTAATAGCTTTTTTATTCCGTTGAAGGCATGACCGTTTGCAAAATCGAGCAAGGCGTGGGCAACGTTGCCCTTCAGAGCGCAGGCGATCTCCGTGCTGCGCAGGGGGCAACCGTCAACCGCGCTCATCATCATAAAATATTCGGGGTCGTCGTAATCCTTTTTGCCGCCGCACTGCCTTGCGATAACGATCTCGGCGATCTTGTAGATCATTTTTATCAAAACGCTGTCGTCCTTCATCTCGCCGATAGTGTTGTCCATGGTAAAGCTGCCTTTTTTTGCTTCAACGGGAACGTATTTTCTGCCCATGGCTTTTTCGAGGTCGGCTGCGGTCGGTTCGCCCTGACAATTTTCATACCATGTTCCCTTCAGCTTTTCGGGCATCGGGATTTCTTCGCCCTCGACGAATATTTCCGCTCTGAGCGGAAGGTCACGGCTGTTTGTTCCGACGCAGACGGCGTAAGTCCCCTGCTGAACTTTCCAACCTTCGTCCCAAACGGCAAAATCCCTGTCTTCAAGCTCAAAAACAACTGTTTTTTCTTCACCGGGCTTGAGGCTGATTTTTTTGAAGCGTCGCAGCTCTCTTATCGGGCGGTGAATGCCCGTTTGGGGAGCTTCAACATAAAGCTGTGCGACTTCTTTGCCCTCCAAAGACCCGGTGTTTTTGATCTTGAACGTCACGGTATTTCCGTCGATCTCAAGCTGTGAATATTCAAATTCGGTGTAGCTCAACCCATGTCCGAAGGGGAAAAGCACCTGCTTTGCGGCTTTGTCAAAATATCTGTAGCCCGCATAGATCCCCTCGTTGTAGAGAACGTCCTTCGTCTTGCTGAAAAACGAATGAGACGGCACGTCCCGGTAGCTCAAAGCCCAGCTTTCCGCAAGCTTTCCGCTCGGGTTTTCCCTACCGTAGAGGATGTCCGCAACAGCTTCTCCTCCCGCCTGGCCGGGCAAGCCGAGATAGAGCATGGCTTTGACTTTTCGGAAAAACGGGCATTCCACCGCACAGCCGCACATGAGCACGACCACGGTGTTTTCGTTTGCGCGGCACACTTCCCCTATCAACCGGATCTGTCCGTCGGGAAGGGCCATGTTCTTTCTGTCAACGCCCTCCGCCTCATAATTGGCGGGAAGTCCGCAGAAAACGACGGCAATGTCGGCGCCCGAAGCTTTTTGCTTTGCCTCGGCGATGAGGTCGTCGTCCGTTTCGCCTTTTTCGTTGTATCCGTCGCAGAAGCTGTCGGCTTTGATGAAATCTATCGGTTGTGAGAGCTTTGTCGGATTGATGTGGCTCGAGCCCATCCCCTGATAGCGCATATCTTTCGCCATGCGGCCGATCAGCGCAACTTTTTCGCCGCCTTTTATCGGCAGGATTTTCCCTTCATTTTTCAAGAGCACTGCGCCTTCTGCGGCGGCCTTTTTTGCGATCAGATGCGACTGAGTGTAATCGTACTTGCAGCGATCTTTTTCGGTTGCCCTGCATTTTTCGATCAGCTTCAGTATCCTCTCGGCGGATCTGTCGACAAATTCTTCGGACAACTCGCCGCTTTCCACGGCTTTCAGGACATCCTTTTCCATGTATGCGCTGCCGCCGGGCATATTCAGATCGCACCCGGCTTTGAAGCCCTCGATCCTATCGTTCATCGCGCCCCAATCTGTCACGACAACGCCGTCGAACCCCCATTCGCCGCGGAGAATATCGCCCAGCAGATACTTGTTGTCGCTGCAATGGACGCCGTTGAGCTTCGGATAAGCGCACATCACGGTTGAAGGCTTGCCCTCTTTCACTGCGATCTCAAAAGCTTTAAGATACAGTTCCCTGAGCGTTCTCTCGTCCATGACGCTGTCGGAATTGAACCTGCCTTTTTCGCGGGAGTTGGCGGCAAAATGTTTCAGGCAGGAGCCCGTTCCCTCGCCTTCGACGCCCCTGATGAACCCTGCGGCGAGCTTGCCCGCAAGGTATGGGTCTTCGCTGAAATATTCGAAGTTTCTTCCGCACAGCGGATTCCTTTTCAGGTTTGCGCCCGGCCCGAGGACAACGTCAACCCCCTGATCTTTCGCCTCTTTCCCGATCGCCTGCCCTATTTCCGAAAGCAGCTGCTCATCCCAGCTCGAAGCGGTCGTCACCTCCGCCGGAAAACAAGTTGCGTCGCGCGATTCATTTATGCCGAGCATATCGTCCTTACCCTCCTGCTTTCTCAACCCATGCGGGCCGTCGGAGAGGAAAAGCGGATTGATGCCGTATTTTTCAAACTTTTTCGTGCGCCAGAACGATTCGCCCGAACAAAGCGCGATCTTGTCTTCAAGCGTCATTTTTTTGAGAATACTTTTGCTGTCGGTCAATGTCCGTCTTCCTTTTTTGTCAAAGTAATGTTTCCATGCCTGTTTTCTGAACTTTCATTCCCATCGCTTCATAAAACTTTTTTGCGTTTTCGTTGCACTCCCAAACGTTCAGCGTCACGTTGTGGCAACGGGTTTCTTTTGCGAAAGATATAACGTGTTCATAAATCTCTTTCCCGATGCGGCGGCCTCTTGCTTTTTCGTCAACGCAAATGTCGTCGATATAAAGCGTCCTCATGTCGGCGAGCAGATTGTCGCCTTCGTGCACGATCATCTCACAAAATGCGTGCGCGAGTATGTCTGAATTTTCATCCTCATATACAAAAACGATTTTTTCTTCATCTTCAATCATTTTTTCAAGCTCGCTTTTCGTGTATTTCGTCGTGTTCGGCTTGAAAATGTCGGGGCGTCCCTCGTTGTGGACAGACGCGACCTGAAACAGCAGACCCATGATCGCGTCCGCGTCAGTTTTTTTAGCTTTCCTGATCATAAGCTTTCACCGCCTTTTAAAAAACTATCTTACGGTTTTGTAGATGAGAGGAGTGGGCGCGGGCTTTTCCGTTGAAATCTCCAGCGCTTTGGAAAACAGTTGCGCCGCCTGAGAGAAATCGCTTGTTGTCGACGAATACAGAGTTGCGATCTTCTCGCCTTTTTTCAAGTGATCTCCGCGCTTTTTGTGCATCCTTATGCCTGCGGTGAAGTCGATTTTTCCGCCGAGCTCCGTTCTTCCCGCGCCGAGGATGCAGGCTGCTTTCCCGATCTTTTCCGTATTAGTTTTTGAAATATATCCTTGCGATTTTCCGACAACATCAAATTCGTAAAGCGCCTTTGAGAAATCATCGCTCAGGAGGAAACCGACGTCACCGCCCTGACACGAGATCCACTCCAAAAATTTTTCAAAAGCTTTTTTGCTCGCTAATGATTCCTCCGCCAGCTTTTTTGCTTCGGGGATCCCGATTTTTTTGCAAACGGAAACCATGTTTGCGCTCAGCTCAACGCAAAGGTCGCGAAGCTCGCCGTGAAGCTCGTTTTTCAAAACTTTCATGGCTTCTTCGACTTCTATCCTGTTGCCGATGCAGTTGCCCAAAGGAGTATCCATGTCTGTGATGAGCGCAACGGTGTTCCTGCTGTTTCGCCTGCCGATCTCGACCATCTCCGTCGCAAGAAGCTCGGCGTCTTTTTCGTTCTTCATGAATGCTCCGCTCCCGCATTTGACGTCAAGCACAATGCTCTTCGCTCCCGCCGCAAGCTTTTTGCCCATGATCGACGAAGCGATCAGCGATACGTTGTCGACCGTCGCCGTCAGGTCCCTCAAAGCATAAATTTTCTTGTCGGCGGGCGCAAGATTCCCGCTCTGTCCGACGACGCATACGCCGATTTTTTCAACCTGAGCCAGGATGTCTCCCGTCGGGAGCGACGTCCGGAAACCTGTGATCGATTCAAGCTTGTCGACCGTTCCGCCCGTGTGTCCAAGACCTCTGCCCGACATTTTTGCAACGCTGCAGCCGAGGCTTGCAACGATTGGAGCCACGATCAGAGTGGTCTTGTCGCCCACTCCGCCTGTGCTGTGTTTGTCAACGGTGTTGTCGCCGAACATTGAAAGGTCGACCGTGTCGCCCGAAAGGCAGATCGCCCTTGTGAGCGTGGCGGTCTCGCGAGAATTCATTCCCCTGAAAAATATCGCCATCAGAAGCGCGGAAGCGCAATAGTCTTCTATCTGTGCGTTTGTGTAGCCTCTGACAAAGAACTCGATCTCCTCGTCGGTCAGCTCGTATCCGTCTCTTTTTTTCTCGATAATATCGTAGATCCTCATTTTTTTACTCTCCGAAATCAAAGCTTTTGGGCAGCAATTGTCCGAGCGTAGCGGTATCTGTTCTGCCGTTTTCGTCCTCAAAAATCAGCTCAAAATCTTCGCTGCAAAATTCGCTCATCACCTGGCGGCAAGCTCCGCAGGGATAGCAGAATTTTTCTGCTCTTTTATCTTTTCCGCCGACTATCGCGATCGCTTTGAAATCTCTTTTTCCGCTTGACAGAGCTTTTGCGAACGCCGTTCTTTCGGCGCAAAGGGTCAGCGAAAACGATGCGTTTTCGATGTTGCACCCCGTAAAAACTTCGCCGTCGCCGCACAAAAGAGCCGCCCCTACGCCAAAACGTGAATAGGGGCAGTAAGCATTTTCTATCGCCTCTTTTGCAAGAGACAGTAATCCTTCGTTTGTCATTTTCATCACCTTTAAGGTCAGTTTTTTGCAAAGTGATCCAAGACGGTTTTTGCGACAAAGCCAAACGTCTCCAACGTGCCGAGATTTCGGCTTTCGCCGTTCTTTTTGTAAATCAAAACCGGTACTCGCTCTCTCGTGTGGTCAGTTCCTTTATAGGCGGGGTCGCAGCCGTGATCGGCAGTGATGATCATCATGTCGTCCTCGCTCAGCTCGCCCAGAAACTCGCCGAGCCACTTGTCAAAATCGGCGATCGCCTTCGCATATCCGTCGACGTCGCGGCGATGGCCGTAGAGCATATCAAAGTCGACAAGGTTTGCAAAACAGATGCCGTTGAAATTGCGCTTCGTTATTTCACCGATCGTTTGCATCCCATCGGCGTTGTCCGTCGTATAATGGCTCTCGGTTATTCCTCTTTTTGCAAAAATATCTGCAATTTTCCCGACCGAAATAACGTCAAATCCCCTGTCTATTAATTCGTCAAGCATCGTCTTTTCCGGCGGCTCGAGGGAAAAATCGTGTCTGTTTTTTGTCCTGTAAAACGGATATTCTCCCGCAAACGGCCTTGCGATGACCCTGCCGACTGAATATTTGCCGACAAGTATCTCTCTTGCTTTTTTGCAAATATCATAAAGCTCCCGGACGGGCACAACGTCCTCGTGCGCCGCGATCTGGAAAACGCTGTCGGCGGAGGTGTAAACGATCAGCTCGCCCGTTTTCAGGTGCCGTTGTCCGTAGTCCTTTATTACCTGCGTGCCGGAATAAACTTTATTGCAGATAACTTTTCTGCCCACGGCTTTTTCAAACTTTTCGATTATCTCTTCGTCAAAGCCGGCGGGAAAGGTGGGCATCGGCTTTTCGGAGATTATTCCGGCTATCTCCCAATGTCCGATGGTCGTGTCTTTCCCCCTGGATTTTTCGATCATTGCGCCGTATGAGCCTATGGGCGAATCGGTTTTCGGGAGACAGTCGACCCCGTCAATGTCGGAAAGTCCAAGCTTTATCAGGTTGTCTGCGCAGAACGATCCCGATGAGGAGATTGTTTTCAGCGTGTTTGCGCCCTCGTCGCCGAAATCCGCCGCGTCGGGAGCTTTTCCTATCCCGAAGCTGTCAAGTACGATCAAGAATACCCTTTTCAACGCTTATTTCTCCAAATCCGCCGCCGTCTCGAGCGCGAGCGTTATCATGTCGGTAAGCGACTGCTCTCTCTCTTTTGCCGTCAGCTCGTCATGCCTGTTGAGGTGGTCGGAGATCGTGCAGATCGCAACAGCTTTCTTCCCTGCTTTCTGGGCGTTGAGATACAGCGCCGCCGCTTCCATTTCAACAGCCATAACGCCCATGTCCGCCCAACGCCTTGCGCTCTTCATGTCGTCGGGCAGATAGCTTTCAAAATTGTAAAAAGTGTCGCTGGAGAGAATGTTTCCGACGTGAAAATTCAGCCCCGCTTCTTTGGCTTTCTGCACACATTTTTCAACAAGCCCGAAATCGGCGGTCGGAGCAATGTGTCCCGGCACGCCGTAGCGTTCGACCATGGATGAATTTGTTGAAGCGGAGAGAGCGATCACAATGTCGCGCACGTTTATGTTGTCCTGCATCGCCCCCGCAGAGCCGATGCGGATGATGTTGTCGACTTCAAAAATATTAAAAAGTTCATGGCTGTAGATCGAGATGGACGGCATTCCCATACCGCTGGCCATGACGGAGATTTTTTTGTTCTTGTATTCTCCCGTGTAACCCTGAACGCCCCTGACGTTGTTGACAAGGACAGGTTTTTCAAGAAAGTTTTCCGAAATAAACTTAGCCCTGAGCGGATCTCCGGGCATAAGCACGGTTTTCGCAAAATCTCCCGGTTTCGCGTCAATATGAGGAGTCGGATAACTTTTCATTTTTGTGTGCGCCTCCCTGTTTTATGAGTTTAACGATCCTGCTCGTGCCGAGCCGTGAAGCGCCGAGCGCGATAAAATCTTCGGCGTCTTTCAGATCGGCTATCCCTCCGGCGGCTTTGATGAGCTTTCCGTTTGAAATATGTTTTGCAAAAAGCTCCACGTCTTGTTTTGTTGCGCCGCCCGTTCCGAAGCCCGTTGACGTCTTTATGAAGTCTGCGCCTGAGTTGCTGACAACTTTGCACATTTTCACTTTTTCATCTTCGCTCAAAAAACACGTTTCGACAATGACCTTCAAAGTCCTGCCGTCACAACACTTTTTGATCTCATTTATTTCATTGAGTATTTCATCAAATCTTCCGTCTTTTAAGTCCGTGAGGTTGATGACCATGTCGATCTCGTCGGCGCCGTTTTTCACAGCGTCGGCGGTTTCGCTGCATTTTGCCGCAGTTGTGCAATAGCCGTTGGGGAAACCGATAACGGTGCAGATCTTTGTTCTGCCGCCGGAATATCCCGCAGCCCTTTTGACAAAACACGGCGCAATGCAGACGCTCGCCGTCCCGAAACGAATGGCGTCGTCAACGGCTTCTTTCACTTCTTCCCATCTCGCAGTAGGGCTCAGGACGGTGTGGTCAACCTTTGAGAGAATCTCATCTATGTTCATTTTGCTCTCCCGATCACATTTTTTCGGCGGCGTCGACGATGATCCTGACGGCGTTGTCTATGCCGAGTTTCCCGCTGTTGAGGCACAGCGCGTAGTTTTCCTTGTCGCCCCATTCCATCGAGGTATAAAAGCGGTAGTGCCTGCTGCGTTTTTTGTCGCTTTCCCTGATCATCTTTTCCGCCGCGCTCTGATCGAGAGCATATTTTTTCATGATCCGGTTAAACTTAAAATATTTGTCCGCATAAATGAACACGTTGAGGCATTTTACGTCCTCGCGCAAAATGTAATCGGCGCAGCGGCCTACTATAACGCAGGCGCCCTCGTCGGCGTATTCCCTTATCGCTCTGCTCTGGGCAATGTAGATCTGGTCTGACATAAACTGAAAGTTTTGGCTTGAGATCCCGCCGGTCGACAGATTGAACAGCATGCTGTTTGTAACCCGCTGTTCTTCTTTTTCGATGAACTCCTCGGAAAGTCCGCTGTTTTCGGCTGCTTTGAGGATTATCGCCCTGTCGTAGAACGGTATGCCGAGTGCCTTCGCGGCTTTTTCTCCGATCTCTCTTCCTCCGCTGCCGAATTCACGGCTAATTGTGATAACAATGTCGTTTTTCATGTTCAGCCCGCCTTTCTTTGAACCTTATATTTACATTTTACATTAACAACGAAAAAAATGCAATTATTTTTGTCTCTTTTTTTCTATTGACTTTGTTAAATTTTTGTCGTATAATTGGGTTGTGACTTGTGAGGCGATTCTTGCAAAGAACATTTTTACAATTTTCTGACGCTGAAAACTTTTTTAAGGCATAAGGACTGTGGAACATATTTTTGTATTTTACCGTGTCCTTGGACGCGGTTTTATTTTTAGGAGGAATTATCATGGAAACAAGAGTAGCGCTTATCGGAATCATCGTAGAAAACCAGGATTCTACCGAAAAGCTCAACGCGATCCTTCACGATTTCGGCGAGTACATCATCGGCAGAATGGGCATCCCCTACGAGAAGAAAAACATCAACGTCATCAGCGTTGCCATCGATGCACCGCAGGACGTTATCAGCGCGCTTTCCGGAAAGCTCGGCGCGATCGACGGCGTCAGCACCAAAACAGCATTTTCAAACGTTTGACGGGGGCAAAAAGTAATGTATGATCCCAAATCGCTGAAAGCGGAGGAATTCATCGACAACGGTGAGATCCTCGACACCCTCCGCTATGCAGACGAAAACAAAGACAACACCGAACTCATCGAAAAGATCCTTGCAAAAGCTGAGGAGCGAAAAGGCCTGACCCACAGGGAGGCTTCCGTTCTGCTCGCCTGCGAGGATGAAAAACTCATAAACAGGATGTATGACCTTGCCGAGCAGATCAAAAAAGATTTCTACGGCAACAGGATAGTCATGTTCGCTCCGCTTTATCTTTCCAACTACTGCGTCAACGGGTGCCTTTACTGCCCCTACCACCTCAAAAACACCCACATTTCCAGAAAAAAGCTGACTCAGCAGGAGGTTAAGAACGAGGTCATCGCTCTGCAAGACATGGGGCATAAGCGCCTTGCGATCGAAGCGGGCGAGGACCCTGTAAACAATCCGATCGAATATATCCTCGATTGCATCAACACGATATATTCCATCAAGCACAAAAACGGGGCTATCAGGCGAGTTAACGTCAACATTGCCGCGACGACCGTCGAAAACTACAGAAAACTCCACGAAGCAGGCATCGGTACTTACATCCTTTTCCAGGAAACTTACCACAAGGAAAGCTACGAGCGCCTTCACCCGACAGGCCCGAAGCACAACTACGCCTACCACACCGAAGCTATGGACAGAGCCATGGAAGGCGGCATCGACGACGTCGGTCTCGGAGTGCTGTTCGGGCTTGAAATGTACAGGTACGAGTTTGCGGGGCTTCTTATGCACGCCGAACACCTTGAAGCGGTTCACGGCGTGGGCCCGCACACGATCAGCGTCCCGAGGGTAAAACGCGCCGACGACATCGACCCCGACGAATTCGACGGCGGCATCGACGACGACACGTTTGCGAAAATCTGCGCGCTAATCCGCATCAGCGTTCCTTATACGGGAATGATAATCTCAACGAGGGAGTCCAAAGCCGTCCGCGAAAAAGTTATCCGTCTGGGCGTTTCGCAGATCAGCGGCGCTTCCAGGACGAGCGTCGGCGGCTACGCCGAAGAAGAGGATGAGGACGACAATTCCGCCCAGTTTGACGTCAGCGACAAGAGAACTCTTGATGAAGTTGTAAGATGGCTGATGGAGCTTGGATATATTCCGTCGTTCTGCACAGCGTGCTACCGCGAAGGCAGGACGGGCGACAGATTTATGTCGCTTTGCAAAAGCGGTCAGATACAAAACTGCTGTCACCCCAACGCGCTGATGACGCTCAAAGAATATCTTGTCGATTACGCCTCCCCCGAAACGAGGAAGCTCGGCGAAGAACTGATCGAAAAAGAGCTTGAAAACATCCCGAAAGAAAAGGTCAGAAACATCGCAAAAGAAAGAGTTGTCAAGATTGAAGAAGGTATCCGCGATTTCAGGTTTTAGGAAGGTGAAACTATGTCGCTCAACCAGACGCCCTCGGGCGAAAGAACTCATATCGCTTTTTTCGGCAGGAGAAACGCAGGAAAATCAAGTCTGCTCAACGCCGTAACGAATCAGGATATCGCCATCGTGTCCGAAACGAAGGGCACGACCACCGACCCTGTGTATAAAGCGATGGAGCTTCTGCCGCTCGGCCCCGTGATGCTCATTGACACTCCCGGCATCGACGACGAGGGAACTCTCGGCGAGATGAGAGTCAAAAAAGCAAAACAAGTGCTCAACAAAACAGACGTTGCCGTGCTTGTTTGCGACGGATCCGAAAAGCTGTTTGATTCGGACAGAGAATTGATAAAACTCTTTGAAGAAAAAGACGTTCCGTATCTCGTTGTTTTCAATAAGAGCGATCTCGCTGTCGAT
>JAFTCG010000023.1 GCA_017454815.1 Clostridia bacterium | reverse complement strand
TTTTGTCGATCTGATTCTGGAAAGCTTTTTTGATGGCTTTCTTTGCGTTCTTGATGTTCTTGACGTTGTTGACGGTAACTCGTTCGAGGTATTCCGGGCCTTCAAGCTCGGAGAGCATCTCGCAGACCTTTATGGGATAGCCGCAGTGGTTAACGTCTCTGCCGTAGGGAGAAGTCTGAGTTACCTGTCCCGGGAGAGAAGTCGGAGCCATCTGGCCGCCGGTCATGCCGTAGATTGCGTTGTTGATAAAAATTACCGTAATATTTTCGTTCCTTGCGGCGGCGTGGACAGTTTCCGCCATGCCGATGGAGGCAAGGTCGCCGTCGCCCTGATAGGTGAAAACGATGTGATTTTCCGGGTCGGCTCTTTTTACGCCCGTTGCGACCGCCGGAGCTCTGCCGTGAGCGGCTTCGATCATGTCGCAGTTGAAGTAATTGTATGCCATAACGGAGCATCCTACGGGGGCGATACCGATCGTCTTGCCTTCGATGCCCAGCTCGTCGATCGCTTCGGCGACAAGGCGGTGAACTATGCCGTGAGTGCAGCCGGGGCAATAATGCATCGGTACGTCTGCGAGGGCATGAGGTTTATCAAATACTACCATTATTTTGCACCTCCGATTTCTTTGCTTGCTTTGACAATGGCTTCAAGAACCTGTTCGGGAGACGGGATCATTCCGCCGACTCTGTTGCACAGCTCGACGGGGACTTTGCAAGCTGTTGCAAGTCTGACGTCTTCGATCATCTGTCCCATGGAAAGCTCGACGCTAATGAATCTTTTGGCGTGCTGCACAGCCTTCTCGAAGGGAGCTTTCGGGAACGGCCAGAGCGTGATCGGTCTGATCAAACCGGCTTTGATACCCATTTTCCTTGCTTCGTCAACAGCGTTCTTGGAAACTCTTGCGGCGATGCCGAACGCGGCAACGCATATCTCAGCGTCGTCGACCATATATTCTTCGGCTCTTGCCTCGTTTTCTTCGATCTTCTTATATCTTTCAAATCTTGCGATATTGAGCTCTTCCAGCTCTTCGGGGACGAGCGAAAGGGAGTTGACGATGTTGTGTTTTCTCTCCATCTTTGTGCCTGTTGTCGTCCAGGGTTTTTCGGGCATGGGTTTAACTTCAAGGTCGAGTTCGACCGGCTCCATCATCTGTCCCATTGTGCCGTCAGCAAGGATCATCGCCGTCATTCTGTATTCGTCGGCAAGCTCAAAGCCCTTGATGGTCAGCTCCGCCATTTCCTGAACGGAAGCGGGAGCAAGGACGATCATCCTGTAGTCGCCGTGGCCGCCGCCCCTTGTCGACTGGAAATAGTCGGACTGGCTCGGCTGGATTCCGCCGAGTCCCGGGCCGCCGCGCTGTACGTTGACGACGAGCGCAGGCAGGTCCGAACCTGCAAGATACGAAAGTCCTTCGCCCTTGAGGGAGATTCCCGGGCTGGAGGAGGATGTCATTACTCTTTTGCCGGTTGAGGATACGCCGTAAACCATGTTGATCGCGGCGATCTCGCTTTCAGCCTGAAGGAAGCATCCGCCGATCTTCGGCATTTTCTTGGCCATATACGCGGCGATCTCGGTCTGAGGAGTTATGGGATAACCGAAATAATGACGGCAACCCGCAATAATAGCGGCTTCCGCGATCGCTTCATTGCCTTTCATCAAAACTTTTTCTGACATTTCTCTCACTCACCTTTCAACCTTGATTATGCAATCCGGACACATTGTCGCGCAAAAAGCGCAGCCTATGCAATCATCGGGATTGACAGCCGTAACCGGATGATGTCCCTTTTTATTGATCTTGTCTTGCGCAAGGGCGAGGACCTGCTTGGGGCATACGTCCACGCAAAGCCCGCATCCTTTGCAGTTGTCGGTTTTGAATGTTAATTTTGCCATACCGATTTTCTCCTTTTATATGATTTTCTTCTGAAGCCTGAGAGGAAAGAGGTTTTCCACCTTCCCCTGCAGGGATGAATATACTTTTTCTTCCACCGTGGTCGCGACTATGGGCATCGAGGTCAGCTTTGAGACCTCGTGGGCATATTCCACGGAATCGAGCACGTCCTGCGGCGTCGTGGCTGCGCCGAGGTTGGAGTTGTTGATGATACCCGTGAACGGGATCCTGCAGGACATCTCCATCTCGCGAAGCACTTCGAGCGTTTCCGGCGCATTCCTCGTCAAAGGTCTGTAGCAGTTCACGACGAGGAACATATCGTAATCGTTTTCCTCGATGATCTTGTCGCTGAGTCTGCCCAGCGCAAGCACTCCCCTGTCGTCGCCGCCGACGTCGATGACCGTGTTGAGAGTTTTGTCGTCCGTTATCGCATACATATCCTGCGGCAAGGCGGGGATATCCACGTTTGAGTTTGCGAAATCCGAGACGATAAGCCTGATGCCGTTTTCTTTGAGCTCATCGGCGCTGTCCTTCGTCCTGAAATAAGGATTGACGATGTCGAGGTCGGCGATCGCAACGTTGTCCTTTTGCTTTTTCAGATCAAGCGCCATATTCACCGCAATATTGGTCTTCCCGCTGCCGTAGTGGCCGCACAGAAGCGTTATCCTTTTATACTGCATTTTCAAAGCTCCCATCAAAGCTCGTTGCGCATGATCTTTCCGCTGACTGTCTTGGGAAGGCTGTCACGGAAAACGACTATCCTGGGATATTTGTAGGGCGCGGTATGTTGCTTGACGTAGTTCTGGATCTCTTTTTTGAGTTCTTCCGTACCCTCTGTTCCCTTGACGAGTACTATGCTCGCCTTGACGACCTGTCCCCTGACCTCGTCGGGAGCGGCGGATACGCCGCATTCAAGGACGTAGGGAAGCTCCATGATAACGCTTTCGATCTCAAACGGTCCGATCCTGTAGCCGGAAGACTTGATGACGTCGTCGACTCTGCCGACGTACCAATAGTATCCGTCCTCATCGCGCCAGGCGGTGTCGCCGGTGTGGTAGAAGCCGTCCTTCCACGTCTGAGCGGTCTTTTCGGGGTCGCGGAAATATTCGACCGCAAGTCCGCAGGGATGGCCGTCACGAAGATCGATGACTATCTCGCCCGTTTCACCAACGGGGACGGAATTGCCGTCGGGATCGACTATATCGACTTTGTATATCGGAGCAGGCTTGCCCATCGAGCCGATCTTATGTGGCGCGCCGATCATGTTGCCGATTATCATCGTACTTTCGGTCTGTCCGAAGCCTTCGACGATCTGAAGCCCCGTAGCTTTTTCAAACTGGCGGTAAACCTCGGGGTTGAGAGCTTCGCCGGCGGTGGTCATATGTTCAACGGATGAGAAGTCGTATTTTGAAATATCCTGCTTGATGAGCATCCTGAGCATCGTGGGAGGCGCGCAGAAAGTCGTGATCTTATACTTAGCGAACATCGGAAGGATATCCGCCGCGTCAAAGCGGTCGAAGTCATAGACGAATATCGGGCCTTCGCAAAGCCACTGGCCGTAGAGCTTGCCCCACATGGCCTTTGCCCAGCCGGTGTCGGAGATCGTGAAGTGCAGCCCGTCCGGATTGACGCAGTGCCAATACTTCGCAGTGTGGAAATGGCCCAGGGGATATTTGTAGTTGTGAGCGGCGATCTTCGGGTAACCGGAGGTGCCGGAGGTGAAGTACATCAGCATATAGTCTTCCCCGCCCGGAGCGTCGTCCCTGCGGCGGAAATGCGTGCTGTAAAGCTGATATTCTTCGTCGAAGCTTCTCCAGCCTTCTCTTTGGCCGTTGACGATGATCTTGTTTACAAGCTCGGGGCATTTTTCGGCGGCGATGTCGACCTGATGAGCAGTGTCGCCGTCGGCGGTACAAAGGATCGTGGTGATGCCCGCCTTCTGGAACCTGTATTCAAAGTCGTGGTCGAGAAGCTGATTGGTCGCGGGAATGGCGATGGCGCCGAGCTTGTTGAGGCCGAGCATCGCAAACCAGAACTGGTAGTGCCTTTTGAGGACGAGCATTACCCTGTCGCCCTTTTTGATGCCCAGGGACTTGAAATAGTTCGCGCACTGGTTTGAAGCTTTCCTCAGATCGGTGAAGGTTATGCGCCTTTCTGCCTTGTCGCGGGAGACGTGGAGCATTGCGAGCTTCTCCGGCTCACGCTTTGATATTTCGTCGATGATGTCGAAGGCGAAGTTGAATCTGTCGATATTCTTGAATTTGATGGAGAGTGGCGTTCCGTTCTCGTCCTCAACAACGTCGACGTATTTCTTGTAGATCCTGTCCTTGGAGTCAACGCTCGTCTTTGCGTTTTCAACAACGGAACTGTATTGGGAGAGCTCCGGAATCGGCTCACCCGTCGGGTTGAGGACGATGGCGTAGAAGGTGCAATCCTTGCCTTCGGCGGCGATCATGCCGTGGGGCGTGTCGCTGTCAAAATAAATGCTGTCTCCGGGGCCGAGGGTCTCCCTCTTCTGGCCGATCTGGATGGTGAGATGACCTTCGAGGACGATATCGCATTCCTGACCTGCATGGGTCGTAAGCTCGATCTCGCCTTTTTCGGCTTTTTCGTCATACCTGCTGACGACGTACAGAGGCTCTGCGATCCTGTTCTTGAAAGCATAGGCAAGGTTGTAGTAAGTCATGCCGTGAGCGTCGCTGATACGCTGGCCCTGCTGAGCTCTTGTGACAGTGAAGGAATTGAGCTTGGGACTTTGACCTTCGATGATGTCCGTGACGTTGACGTTGAGAACGAGCGCGCAACGGTAGATGAAGGCGAAGTTGAAATCGCCCTCGCCGTTTTCGCAGCGCAGGTATTCCTCTACGCTGACGTCGGTCTTCTGAGCCATCTGCTGTGCAGTAAGATTCTCGACTTCGCGCAGTTCGCGGATTCTCGAACCTATCTCTTTGATTTTGAAGTTTATCTCAGGGATCTGCTGCATAAAAAATCTTCCTTTCGGGGACGTAAAAAAACTCGTCCCAATGTTGATAACAATGAGACGAGCAAATATCTTTACCCGCGGTACCACTCAAATTGCGGAAAAACCGCCACTCTTGGGATCAAGCAATCCCTATGCATTAACGCAGCAATCACGGAGGAGTTCTACTGACCTTTCGGCTTTCTTCCCCCCGGCTCTAAAGCTACAAACACGCCACGGAAGCTGACGGCTTTCACCAAACGCCGCCTCTCTAAAAGCTCCGGTTGACGAGCACTCTTCGTCACAGCCTTTAAAAATTAACACATACATTATATATCAACAAAAAACATTTGTCAACAGTTTTTTATAATTTATTTCTCTGAATTTTTCCGCTGATGGTCTTGGGCAATTCGTCCCTGAAGACAACTATTCTCGGGTATTTGTAGGGGGCGGTATGCTTCTTGACGTAGTTTTGGATCTCTTTCTTGAGTTCCTCGGTGCCTTCCGTTCCCTTGACAAGCACGATGCTTGCTTTCACGACCTGGCCTCTGACTTCGTCCGGCTCGGCGGAAACGCCGCATTCAAGGACGTAGGGAAGCTCCATGATGACGCTTTCGATCTCAAACGGTCCGATCCTGTAGCCGGAGGACTTGATAACGTCGTCGACTCTGCCGACGTACCAGTAAAATCCGTCCTCGTCGCGCCAGGCGGTGTCGCCCGTGTGATAATATCCGTCGTGACGGACTTCAAGAGTTTTATCCGGCTCGCGGTAGTATTCCTTGAACAGTCCGCAGGGAACCTTGTTCTTGATTGAAATGACTATCTCTCCCGTTTCGCCGACGGGAACGGAGTTGCCCTTTTCGTCGATGATGTCAACGTCGTATGCGGGCGTGGGTTTGCCCATTGAGCCGAGTTTATGCGGAGCGCCGACGAGGTTGGCGATGGTGAGCGTCGTTTCCGTCTGGCCGAAGCCTTCCATGATCTTCAGGCCTGTCGCCTTTTCAAACTGGCGGTAAACTTCGGGATTTAGGGCTTCGCCCGCCGTTGTCATGTGAACAACGGAGGAAAGATCATACTTTGAAATATCTTCTTTTATCATCATCCTGAGCATTGTGGGAGGTGCGCAGAAAGTTGTGATGTTGTATTTCGCAAACATCGGGAGAATGTCGGAAGCGGCAAAGCGGTCAAAGTCGTAGGTGAATACCGCTCCTTCGCTGAGCCACTGGCCGTAGAGCTTGCCCCAGAGAGCTTTGCCCCAGCCTGTGTCGGAAATGGTGAAATGGAGTCCCTTGTCGCTGACACCGTGCCAATATCTCGCCGTCACGAAATGGCCGAGAGCGTATTTGTAGCTGTGCTGAGCGATCTTGGGATAGCCCGTTGTGCCGGAAGTGAAGAACATGAGCATCGGGTCGTCTCCGCACGGAGAATCGGCTTTGCGATAAAAATGCGCGCTGTAAAGCGGGAATTCCTCGTCGAAGTTTCTCCAGCCTTCCCTTTCTCCGTTGACGATGATCTTGTTGACGACTTCGGGGCATTTTGCCGCGGCAAGATCCGCCTGATGAGCTACGTCGCCGTCGCCTGTGCAAAGGATCGCGCTGACGCCCGCCGCCTTGAAACGGTAATCAAAGTCATGTTCAAGAAGCTGGCATGTCGCAGGGATCGCTATTGCGCCGATCTTGTGAAGACCGAGGATCGCAAACCAGAACTGATAGTGCCTTTTAAGAACAAGCATTACCCTGTCGCCGCGCTTGATGCCGATGGATTTGAAATAGTTTGCGCACTGGTTGGAGGCGCGTTTCATGTCCCTGAAAGTGAATCGCCTCTCGGTCTTATCCTGCGAGATATGGAGCATTGCAAGCTTGTCGGGGTCTTTTTTCGCTATCTTATCGACAACATCGAAAGCAAAGTTGAAGCTGTCTTCGTTCTTGAATTCAACCTTGATCGGCGTTCCGTTTTCGTCTTCAACAACGTCGACGAATTCGTCGCTGACAAGTTTTTTCCTGCTTTTTCCGGGCGCAACGAGGAGAGTATCCCTTATCATTTCCTCTTTTACGTCCTCGCCGGGGAGAACTATCGCAACGAACAGGCAATCCTCGCCGTCAACGGCGATCATGCCGTGCGGGATCGAGCTGTTGTAGTAAATGCTGTCGCCCTCGCTGAGGTATTCGACCGTATCGCCGATCTGAACTTTCAGCTTGCCCTTGAGGATAAAGTCGAACTCCTGGCCGGAATGCTTTGTGAGGTGGATGGCCTTGTCCTGAAGCTCGTCCTTATACTCATATTTTACCCAATAAGGCTCGGCGATCTTCTTTTCAAACAGGGGGGCAAGGTTCTGGATCTCGATGCCTTCCTCTTTTGCGGTCTCCCTGCCGTTGCCTTTTCTGGTGACGGTATAGGAGCGAAGATGCGCGCTCTGGCCCTCGATAATGTCGGTAATACCTATTTCAAAAGCAAGAGAACATTTGTGGATAAAAGTGAACGGAAAATCAAGCTCGCCGTTTTCGTACTTAATGTACTCGTCAACGCCGACCTCTGTTTTCTGCGCCATCTCTTCAACGGTGAAGCCTGCGATCTGACGCATCTCACGGATCCTCTCTGCGATCTGTTTGATTTTGTTGGTCTCGTACGTCATAGTATTACCTCCTAAAAAAATAACCCGCCTCAAGAAACCTTGAGACGGGTGAAAATCACTCGCGGTACCACTCAAATTGCGGTCAAAGACCGCCACTCTTGGGATCCAGCAATCCCTATGCATTAACGCAGCAATCACGGGAGGAGTCTACTCTGAAACATTTCGGTCCTCCGGCTCGGAAGGGATAGGCTTTTGCAAAAATCTGCCATCGGTTCGCACCACACACCGACTCTCTGAAAACACAAATTTGCGCCGTCTTCGTCACAGCCTTTAGATTCAATTTGAAATAATAATATCACACTGTTTTGAATTTGTCAATACTCTTTAAAAAATTTTTCAGATACTTCTATGCGTTCGGTCACGTTT
>JAFTCG010000022.1 GCA_017454815.1 Clostridia bacterium | reverse complement strand
GCGAGGTTGTCGATGCTGCCGTAGTGCCTCAGGTGCCGTTTGACGATGTCCTGGATCGAAGCCGAAACGAGGAAATACTGCTGTTTAAGGCGAAGACTCTTGCCCTCGGAGTGGTTGTCGGCGGGGTAAAGGATCTTGCTGATGACTTCCGCCATAGCGTTTTGCTCCATCGCCTGCATATAGTTGCCTTCGTTGAACTTTTCCATGTCAAGGCCGGGAGCTTTTGCCGACCAGAGGCGAAGAATGCTGACGGCTTTGCCGTCTTTTCCGACGACGTACATATCGTGCGGAACAGCTTTGATGATGGTTGTGTCGGACAGCTCGACGCTGTGATAAGAGTCGTACCATCTTTCGTCGATGTTGCCGTAGAACTGAACGTCAACGGAAGATTCCTCGCGGCGAGTAAGCCAGACTTCTCCTCCCGGAAGCCAGAAGTCGGGGAGCTCTGTCTGCCAACCGTCGATGATCTTCTGCTTGAAAATGCCGTATTCGTATAGAATGGAATAACCCATCGAGGAATAACCCTGCGTTGCAAGAGCGTCCAGGTAGCAGGCGGCAAGCCTTCCCAGACCGCCGTTGCCGAGGCCTGCGTCCGGCTCGCAATCGTAGAGCTTTTCAAGCTTAATGCCGTAATCCTTGAGCGCAGCTTCGAAAATATCGGTGAGGTTGAGATTGTAGAGCGAATTTTTGAGCGAACGTCCCATCAGGAACTCCATTGAAAGGTAGTAAACCTGTTTGGACTGCGCCTTCCTCGCTTTCTTCTGGAAATCGTGTCTGCAGTCGTTCATCAGGTCTTTGACGATCATCGCGGTCGCCTTATAGACCTGGTCGTAAGTCGCATCTTCGACTGCGACTCCGAAAAAGTGGGAGAGTTTTTCGGCAAGGGCGGTTTTTGCTTGTTCTTTTGAATTGAATATTTTCATACAAAACCTCCAAAAATTTTTTTAAAAAGGTTGTTTTTTGTTCTTTGCATTGTCTATTTTACACTAATTGAGCGCAAATTACAACACTAATAACGAAAAACATAAAAATATTTTACAATTCTCTCTTTATTTTAACTGTCGCATATTGTATAATATACTCATAAAATGTAAATCTGAAAGGATGAGGATCATGGCAGTTAACAGAGTTGTTTTGCATATTTGCGATATGGATCTGCCCGTTTCGACCGACAATCAGATCGACTACGTCCGTTTGCTCGGCGATGAGATAGACACGAAGATGAGGGAGATCGTCTCCTCCAGCAATCGCATCAGCGTAACCCAGGCGGCGATCCTGGCGGCGCTCGATTTTGCGGATATGTATCACAGATCGGGTGAAAACACGGATTCCCTGCGCAACCAGCTCGCAAGCTACCTCGCGGACGCGGAACAGGCGAAGATGGATCTGGAGCTCACAAGGCGCGAAAACGAAAACCTCAAAAGAGAGATCGAAAGGCTCAAGGGCAGATCATGATCCCGAAAGCAGAGATCCTTGCACCCGCCGGGAGCATGGAATGTGTGAGTGCCGCCGTGAGGAGCGGCGCCGATGCCGTATATCTCGGCGTCGGCTCATTCAATGCGCGCAGAAATGCCGAAAACTTCACTTTTGAAGAGCTTGGGGAGGTTGTAAAATACTGCCATGAGCGCGGGGTGAAGGTGCACCTGGCTCTCAACACGCTTGTCAGCGACGACGAGCTTGAGGAAGCTTTGCTGACGGCGAAGAAAGCCGTGCTGTGCGGAGTTGACGCGCTGATCGTCCAGGATATGGGGTTGGCGTCGTCGATCGGCAGGATGATGCCCGACGCTGTTCTCCACGCCTCAACTCAGACCTCCGTGCAGACGAAATACGGAGTAAATTTTTTGAAAAAAAGCGGCTTTTCGAGGGCGGTGATCCCGAGGGAACTGTCTGAAAAAGAGATATTGACTATTCTTGAAAACTGCGACATGGAGATCGAAATGTTTGTGCACGGCGCGCTGTGCATGTGCGTTTCCGGGCAGTGCTATCTGAGCTCGATGATAGGCGGCAGAAGCGGCAACAGGGGACTTTGCGCTCAGCCATGCAGGCTCCCGTTTTCGACGGATGCAACGGAAAAGTATTTCCTGAGCCTGAAGGATAATTCGCTGATAGACTATATTCCGAAAATGGCGGAAGCCGGCGTGGCGTCGTTCAAGATCGAGGGAAGGATGAAACGCCCCGAATACGTTGCAGGAGCGGTGAAAGCCTGTCGCAACGCCATCGACGGCCGCGAAGACTCGGCTTTGAGGAAAAACCTGCGGGACGTATTTTCCCGTTCGGGGTTCACCGACGGATATTTTACCGGCAAAACCGGAAGAGATATGTTCGGCATCAGGCAAAAATCGGACTCCGAAAATGCTCAAAGCTCGATCAAGGAGCTGAAAAAGCTCTACGAAAAGGAAATGCCCGTGAGGGCGGTTTCGTTCGACGTTACACTCAAAAAAGGCGAACTGCCGCTTGTGAAAGTCAGCTGTGACGGCTTTAAAGCAACGGTGAGCGGAGACAGTATCGTTGAAACGGCGCAGAATAAACCTCTCCTCGAAAGTGACGTAAAAAAACAGTTTCAAAAGCTTGGCTCGACAGCGTTTTATTTGGACGGCTTTTCCTGCGAAACGGACGGAGACGTGTTCGTATCTGCGGCGGCGCTGAACTCTTTGAGGAGAAAGGCGATCGACGCGATCTCCGAAAAAATCTGCCAAATGCAGGGAATCACGATCAATGGATCAATTCCTGAAAAACCGAAAAAGCATTTCCCGACCGGGCAAAAAACTTACTTTGTTTTCAGGGATGAAGGTCAGATCCCCGACAGTCTGGACGACAGCGAAGTGTTTCTGCCGATTTTTTCCGACGACAGTGCGTTTGAGAAACGCAGGAATGCGGGCGCGGTGATGCCTGCGGGCGAGATGCACAACAGCGACAGGATCAGAGAAAGAATGTCGGAGCTTGAAGAACTCGGCGTTAAAAAAGTAATCTGCCCGACGATTGACGCTCTTTCAATAGCGTCGGAGTTTGGATTCAGGATCATAATGGGTTTCAATTCCAACATTTATAACACTCAAAGCCTGGAATTCTTCAAAAACAGCGGCGCAGACGAATGCGTTGTCAGCGTGGAACTGACGAAAAACAGGATCAATTCGCTCGGCGGCGAAATGATCAGAGGGATCATCGCTTACGGTAAGATCCCGCTGATGCTGACTCGCAACTGCCCCGTTAGAAACGCAAAATCGTGCGCCGAATGCAAAGGCAAGTCCTGCCTTGTCGACCGGAAGGGCGAAAAATTTGAAGTCGTCTGCACAAACGGCTTCAGCGAAATTTTAAACCCATATACGATATACCTTTTCGACAAGCTCGATGAGTTCTGCGGCGTGGATTTCTTTATGCTTTACTTCACGACCGAGAGCAGGTCGGAGGTCGAGGATGCCCTGTACGACTACAGAGCGAAAAATCCGCCGGACGGCAAGAAATTTACAAGAGGCCTCTACTACAGAAAAACCGAATAAACAGATTACGATTCAACGCTCCCTTTCCGAAAGAGAGCGTTTTTTCATATCAGATCGCCGAAAAGCATAGATATTTTCGGGGTGAAAACAATGATGAATTATATATGGGCGGGGATGATGGTCGTCTCGTTTGTGTGCGCGGCAGCTTTGGGAAATATGCAGAGCTTGTCCGACGCCGTTCTTGAGGGAGCTTCTGGCGCGGTCGATCTGAGCATCAGCCTGCTGGGAATGCTTTGCCTTTGGGGCGGGATTATGAACGTGGCGCAGGAATCCGGATTCACAGTGATCATCAGCAGGATACTGTCTCCACTGTTCAAGGTCGTATTCAAAAATGTGAAGAAAGAATCACCTGCGGCTCAGGCGATCTCAATGAACTTTGCGGCAAACCTTCTCGGGCTCGGCAACGCCGCCACACCGCTTGGGCTTGAAGCGATGAAGAGGCTTCAGCTTGAAAACCGCAACAAATCGTCCGCTACGGACGACATGGCCGTTTTCGTTTTGATGAATTCTGCCGCCATGAGGATAATTCCGACGACGGTCGCCGCACTGCGAAGCAAATACGGGAGCGCATCTCCAATGGAAATAATGCCGGCAACGTGGATCTGCACAGCCGCGTCGCTTTTCGTCGGTATAACCGTTTCAAAGCTCCTCGGCAGATTCTTCCGCCGGCCGGAAAGGGAAACGCCATGAGGACCGCAGGCGCTTATGCCATACCGGCCGTTATGGTGATGATAGTTGTTTTTGCCGTTTTTAAAAAGGTCAGCGTTTTTGAAGCTTTCACGAAGGGCGCAAAAAGCGGCGCGGTAACTGCGTTCGAGATTTTGCCGTCGCTTGTCGGGCTCGTTGTTGCCGTTTCGATGCTCAAGGAGTCGGGAGCACTTGAATTGCTTGTGAAGGCGTTGTCGCCCGTTGCAACATTTTTCGGGATAGAAAAAAGCGTGATCCCTCTTGCATTGCTCAACCCGATATCGGGAGGCGGCTCGCTTTCCATGTACGAAAGCCTGCTGAAAAGCGTCGGTCCCGACAGCTATGCCGGCAGAGTCGCATCCGTGATGATGGGCTCCACGGAAACGACTTTTTACGCCGTCACGGTCTACTACGGGAGCGTCGGGATCCGCAGAACAAGGCAGACGATCCCGGCGGCGGTCTGCGCCGACATAACGAGCTATATCGTAAGCTCGCATATCGTAAAATTATTTTTCGGAGTTTGAGAAAGTTTGTCCGATCCTTTGCATATAGTATAGTAAAAAGTATGGTAAAAAAAGGAAGGACAGACTGAAATGTACGGATTTACAATAGTGCTGAGAAGAAAAAACAAATACCAAAGCGATCTGAAAAGAGCAAAGAGAAATTGCGAAAACGGAAGGACAAGGCGCAGGATCGCCGCACCGAAAAACAGAAAACTTCCTATCAGGTTTTCCAAGCTTTTGCCGATGGTTTTTCTTGTTTTCGCCGTGGCGGTCGGGGCGGTTTTGTCAAAAAATCAGCCTTCCGGGGCTGCTGCCGAAAAGCAAAAAACTGAAAACAGCATAGATTTTTTCGTCCTGCCGGAGGACGATTACAGCTTTTATTACGTCCCGCTCGTGATCAACGGCATCGAGGAATACGATGAGGGCGACGGCGTCACAGACGAGATGATAGCCGCGTGCTGCTGGTCGCTTCTGAGCGACAGCGAAGCAGGGGAAAAGTACGAATTATTTGACGAAAAGACGATCATTCCGAAAGAGGACGTTCAGGAGAGGTTTGAAAAGATCTTCGGAAGGAAAACCGAAATAAAAAACCGAAGTGTCAACGTCAACGGCTGTAAATTTGATTATTCCGACGGCAAGTACACGATAGAAACAACCGGCATGATCCCTCCGTATCTTCCGAAGCTGCTGAAGCTTGAAAGCGAATCAGGAAAAGTCACGCTCACGGTCGGCTGCCTCAAGAACGACGAATATGCCCAGGACAAGGACGGCAATACAGTTGAACCGACGCCGAAGAAAAGACTGAAATTCGTCCTCGAGGGCAGAGAAAACGAGCTGTACGTTAAAAGCGTTGAAGTGACCAAATAATAGCCGAAAAGGGTTGACAAATACCATATTAGAGTGTATACTTTATAAGCCGACGCAGCCGATCGGCTTATAGCTTTTTACAAACGGGACTAAGCGCTCCAAGCGAGCAGTGCGACTATGTTTTTGAGGGAAGCGCAGCGGACTGCGAGTAGGAATAAAACAAAAAACAAAAGTTTAGAATTCAGATAAATCGGGGTGTAGCGCAGTTGGTAGCGCGCTTGCTTTGGGAGCAAGATGTCGGGAGTTCGAGTCTCTTCACTCCGACCAAAGCGAAAATCCTGTCACGAAGTGGCGGGGTTTTTGCTTTGTATTATTCATTTTTAAGTATTCATTATTAATTATTCATTGATAAGACAGGATTTTCTAAATGAATAATGAATACTGAAGAATGAATAACCGTCTGATAAAAGCAACGGGAACTCAAAGCGTACAAATCTTGATTCATCAATTGTTGAAAGAACAAGTAATATAATAGCAGCAAATAAGTAATGCCGAATTTTTGTTTGAAGTATAGTTTAAAATCTATTTCATCAAACTGATTAAATGGCAAAAGTTTATTGGTAATGTGCGTGGACAATTGATTATACAGGCAGAACGGTAAGCGAAAATCCTGTCACGAAGTGGCGGGGTTTTTGCTTTGTATTATTCATTTTTAAGTGTTCATTATTAGTTATTCATTGATAAGACAGGATTTTCAGATAGAGGGTTGATAAGATTTTTTGAAAAATCATTTTTTCTGACACAAATTATTCCAAATCCTCCGGTAAAAACTGTTATTATCTGTTGCACTTTTGGAAGTTTTGTGGTATAATGAATATATTAAATCGCCAAAGCGTTTTTAACTTACGGGAACAGCCGTGTGTTTTTTCATTACGGTAAATATAATTCCAAAATCAAGAAAAGGGGTATCATTCATGAAAAAGTATTTGTCCATCATTCTCGCCGTTTTGTTCATCTTTTCGGTTGTTACAGTCTTCTCCGCCTGCGGCAAGACAGACGACGACACTGACGTAACCGATGACGTTCAGGTCGTAGAGGACGCAGAAGACGCAGAAGAGGCCGAAGTTACTTCAGCTGACGAAGAAGAGACTACCGTCGACGAGAACCTTCCCAAATCGGGCGACAAAGTTGAACTCGGCAAAGTCAGCGTTACCATCCCCGACGGTTGGTATGTTGAAGAGTACACCGAAGGCGAAGAGATCGACATCAGACCCGACGGCGCGTTCCTTGAAAGCGTTACTATTTCCGTCAACAACGTTTACGGCGGCGATCATGCAAAAGAGTGGGCCGACAACATCAACGGCAACTACGGCGGCGACAACGAGATCGACAACGTCGACATCGCAGGCAAATCCTTCTATCGCGTAAAAGCGAAGGAAGATCAGAACATCTGCTTTACAGACATTGACGACAGCACATATCTCAAAGTTTCCGTAATGTTCATGGATTGGGCAGACGGTGAAGCCGTTCTTTCCGCGATAGAAATCGGATAACTTTGGTTTCAAAACCAAAACATCAAAACTCAAAAACCTGATGCGGGCGCAAACTTGCATCAGGTTTTCTTGATCATGCATAATGATTGACAAAGCGTCAGAGCTTCTGTATAATGAAATCAGAAATATCTCTCGGAGGGGCGTCATGAAAAGACTTATCGCCGCATTTTTGTCAATTGCTTTTCTTCTCGGCGCGTCTGCGTGCGTGAAAGGGGAGAACAAAATAAAAAAAATAACATCTTTTGAAAAAATCACCTTGACCGTCTCCGGCATGAGGATGGGCGAAGGATATGAGCTCGTCAAGACAGACGATGGGTATACTTTGTCGCAGTACAGCGGTTTTTTCAACATGGATGACGAAGATTCAAAAGAGGAAAACCTCGTAAACAGGATAACCCTCGGACAGCAGGAGTATCAAAAAATGATCGAGCTTCTCAACGAATGCAACTTCGGCTCCTGGAACGGCTTTGACAAGGCGAACAGACACGTTCTCGACGGCGAGATGTTCACCCTGAAAGCCACTGTTAACGGCTCGCAGAAAATCTATGCGAGCGGCTCCAACGCATTTCCGAAACACTACAGAGAGTTCTATTCCGCGCTGATAGAACTGCTCCGCTGAACCGAAAACCGACAAGGCAGCCGTTGTGAAACGACTGCCTTGGTTTTTATCTTGATTTAATAAAATCGGGTATAACCGAAGCATCCGAATAGCCTTTTTCGTACAGGCTTTCAAGTGCCGCACGGTTTTTGGAAAGCGTTTTCATTTCGCCCACGCTGTCCGGCGAAACGATGAGAAGCCTGCCCGATTTTTCGTTCTTTTTTGCAAGCTCCACCCCGAGGTTGTATTCGAGCGCATGAGCTCTCAGAGCTCTCGCGGCGGCGGGGTAATTTTTCTCGATGATTTTCGAGAGCGGGAAATCGTTTTTTGTTAAAGCGGTGAGATCGCGCGGCTTGTTCAGGATCAGGACAACTCTGTCGCATCCTTCGCTGAAAGCTTTTTCGACCGGGACTGCGTCGGAAAGAGCGCCGTCGAAATACTGTTGCGCACCGATCTTTACAGGCTTGCACACTCCCGGTATAGCGCAGGACGCTTTCAGCACGCTGTAGTCGTCGGACAGAAAGTCATCTTTTGTGAAATATTTTGCCTCTCCGGTTTGGGCATTCGTGGAAACGACAAAAACGTCGCTGGCGGACGATTTGAATTTTTCAAAATTCAGAGGGTTTTCCCCGTCGGAATTGCTCAGCGTGCCGTAGATGTAATCCAGGTTGAGGTAGGAGCCTGTTTTCAGAAAATTCCTGACACTCATATACTCTTTCCTGAACGGGTAGTCGGTGTAGAACGTATGATTCCTGCCTTTTTGCGCGGCGACGAACGCCGTGACGTTTGCGCTCCCGGAAGACACCCCGATACAGACGTCAAAGCTTATACCGTTGTCAAGGCAGCGATCCAGTACGCCTGCGCCGTAAACCCCGCGCAAGCCTCCACCGACGTCGATTATTCCGGTTTTCATAGAAAACACCTTCCCAAAACGGACGCAAATCAAGGTTTACGCCCGGACAGTACCTTCAGAATCGTTTGACATTATTATATCATTTGCCGCCGTATTTGTAAACAAGGAAATAACGAGGAAATAACGCCTCGGAAACACCGAAATATTATTAAAAAACATTAATGGTCTAAAAAACATATTGCAAATATTTGCGTGACATGATATACTTATTATAGCTATCTGTAGCTTTATCTAACAGGAGGTACAAAGTATGAAAAACGCTAAAAGACTGTTAAGTTTATTTTTGTCAGTCGTTATGGTGCTCTCTGTCGTGAGCGTCGGATTTACCGTCGGCGCAGTTGAGCTTGACCCCATAGTTCTGACAAAGTTGGAGAGACCTACCGTCTCTATGACGACGTCGGGCATGACGAGGGTTTCCGCCGGTAACGGCTCGTTCGCCCTCGGAAACGTAATTGTTAAGGCAACTCCTTCTGGCGTTCCGGAAAATTCGGGATCGAAGGCTTCCGACGCCTATTGCGGAGAAACTCCCGCTGCGACGAAGATTTACTTCTCTTCCGACCGTGCGGTGACCGATCTTGCGATTTCCTGCACTTCCGGTTCGACGAACCTCGTTTTCTCCGAACCTCAAACTGAGGACGGTGTGACCGTCTGGGAGATCGTCAGCGGCAACGCCAACGCAGGCGATTATCTTGAATTTACCGCAACGTATAAGTGTGAGGGAAGGAACTACGCTTCCAGATGCTATTCCTACGTCGAAAACATCGACAACAGCGCCGCTGTGGTGTTTACGGTCAAAGCCCACAATATCATGGGAACGGTTTACTATGCCGCAGTTTGCGCCGCCACGAGGATCCTCGGAAAAGGCGTTAAACATTATTTGAGCAATTATGACGGCGAGTACGGCTATTATGACGCAGGCGGCAATGTCTGGAACACAAACAAATCCTCCGGTTATACGGGAACGTATCTTTCTGCAATGGATCAAACCACTTATTCCCCCATCGGCGGTGATTCGTCCTATCACGATTTTGCGATGAACGGCATCAAGAGCTATACGACTGTTTACGTCGACACGAGCGTAGCCTCCTCTCTTGCAGACAACAACCTCAGGATGACCACATTTAACTCCGGTATAGATTACAAATATACAAAAGATAACTTCCGGATGTTCGGAACGCTCATCTATAACGATGAACGCGACACCAACATGGGCTATCTGAGCCAGCCTGACAACGCTGCGATGCAGAAGATCGGATACGATTCCAATGGTCTTGATCCAAGCATAAAATGCCCCAGAGGCTATACGATCAACACTGCTTTGTTCAAAGGCTCTGTTGCAAATCTCAGCGAAAACGAAATGTTCACGATCATGAATTATTTCAGGTGTGAGTATCCGAGCGCTTCGATGAACGTTGACGTTGTTAACAAAACCCTGACTCCTCTTTACCTCAGAATTACTCTCGTTGACAAGGGCGCGCTTCGCGAGTCGATTCAGACGGCTCTGAATTCCGAGCCGACCAGCCCGCTCGTTTCCAATATTTATAAGGGCGTTAACCCGCAGAGCTGGTACTACAAATCAGGTTTCGGCAACTTCAAGACCGCGCTCGCGAACGCCTGCGCGACACTCAACAATGAAACCGCAACGCAGGATCAGATCGACAGCGCCCAGCAGTCTCTTGACGCAATGTATTCAAACCTCGTTCTTAATCTGGCTGACTATACAGAAGTCAACGACCTCCTTGAACAGGCGGACGAGATATTCGCCGACAGCGCAATGTACACTGCAGAATCTATTAATTTCCTTCAGGAAGCTTATGACTCTGTTGTTTATAACTACAACATCTTCTATCAGAGCGCAGTTGACACAATGGCGGGCAACATCCGAAAGGCGCTCGACAATATGCAGTACGCCGGCGCGGATTATTCCGTGGTTGAAACCGCGATCGCTAACGCCGACACTTCGGCAGTGACTTCCTACGTCAACTCCAACGCTTCTGCTTCTTTCACTCTCGGCGAGCAGACTTATGCATATTACACCGATGATTTCAAAGCAGCTGTAGCTTCCGGCGCGCAGTCTGTTGCCGATGCCGTTGACGCTGTAGTTTACGGGCTCGATGTTTCACGCCAGGATGAAGTTGATGCATTCGCCGGCGCGATCGACGCCGCATATGCTCAGTTTACCGCTCTTGGCGCAGACTACACGGCTGTTAACGCCTTGAAAGCTTATGCACAGTCTTTGAATAAGAACGCTGCAAACTATACAAACTTCTCTGCCGTCAGAACTGCTGTCAACAAAGTCAGAAGCGGCTATCCGGTTACCAGACAGTCGGAAGTTGATGGAATGGCTCAGGATATTATCACTGCAGTTGAAAGCCTTGTTCTCAAAGCCGCAACTAAGACTCCGCTTGAGACAGCGCTTGCGCTCACGCCCGCCTATCCGCAGACAAGCTACACCGCTGAAAGCTACGCCGCTTGGGCAACTCTCGTCGCCGAAGGTCAGGCGATGATGGCTGACGAAACGCTCACGATCCTCGACAACCAGGCGATAGCCGACAAAGCGGCCGCTATCACGCAAGCTTTCAACGCCCTTGCGCTCCAGACTGCCGAAAAGACGGCTCTTGAAACTGCTCTCGCCCTCACGCCCGACTACAGCGAGGACTACTATACGGCAGAAAGCTATTCCGCATGGACAACTCTCGTCGCCGAAGGTCAGGCGATGTACGACGACGATACTCTCACGTCCGCCGACAACCAGGCGATAGCCGACAAGGCAAGCGCTATCACGGAAGCCTTCAACGCTCTTACGCTTAAAGCGGCTGATAAGTCTGCTCTTGAAACAGCCCTTGCGCTTGCTCCCGAATATGACGAGGAGTATTATACTGCAGAAAGCTATTCTGCATGGGCAAATCTCGTGACCGAAGGTCAGACGATGATGGACGACGATGCTCTCACCATCCTCGACAACCAATCGATAGCCGACAAGGCAACCGCTATCACGGAAGCCTTCAACGCTCTTACGCTTAAAGCGGCTGACAAGACAGCTCTTGCAACAGCTCTTGCGCTTGCTCCCGAATATGACGAGGAGTATTATACTGCAGAAAGCTATTCTGCATGGGCAAATCTCGTGACCGAAGGTCAGGCGATGATGGACGACGATACTCTCACCATCCTCGACAACCAATCAATAGCCGACAAGGCAACAGCGATCACGGAAGCCTTCAACGCGCTCGAAAAGGCGGGATATACGTTTGAGCCGGCAGAAGGCTCCGACGTAGTCGTTGATTCCGACAATCATATCATCTACGGTCTTGAAGAAGGCATTGATGAAACTGCACTTAAGGAACTGATCAGTTGTGAAGGATGCGAAATCGTCTGCACTGCGACCGACGCAGGCTTTGGCACCGGAACAAAAGTCGAAGTCGTTCAGAACGGCGAAGTAGTTGAGACGTTCTATATCGTGATCTTCGGCGACGTGACGGGCGACGGCTATATAGACGCATTCGACGTTGCCTTGCTGTGCGCTGTGGCAAACTATGAAACTGAGTTTGAAGACGGCTCCGCTTATGCTTTTGCAGCCGACCTCAACGGCGACGAGTTTGTTGATTCCTTCGACTGCGCGATGCTCGTTTCCGCGGCAAACTATGAAACTGTAATTGCGCAGAAGTAATCGCTAAAAGCAACAATATCCGCTCTGCTTTTTGCAGGGCGGATTTTTTTAAGGCAATAACTTTTAAAAATCACAAATTATACTATCAAAATCTACTATCCGACCAAATTAAGAGGGATAATTTTGGTAAATGCTACAAAAATAGTTAAAAATATAACAAAAGGCTTGCATATTGAGTGGAAAAAAGATAAAATATATCTGTTGGAAAATACAAAAAATATATTTGGAGGTATTCTAAATGTCAGTAAAAGTTGCTATTAACGGTTTTGGACGCATCGGCCGTCTCGCATTCCGCCAGATGTTCGGCGCAGAAGGTTATGAAGTGGTCGCCATCAACGACTTGACAAGCCCGAAAATGCTTGCTCATCTTCTGAAGTATGACTCTTCACAGGGTAAATACGAAAAAGCCGACACTGTTTTCGCAGGCGAAGATTCCATCACTGTTGACGGAAAAGAAATCAAGATCTATGCGTTCCCGGATGCAAACAACTGCCCCTGGGGCGAACTTGGCGTAGACGTTGTTCTTGAGTGCTCGGGCTTCTATTGCTCCAAAGAAAAATCTCAGGCTCACATCAATGCCGGAGCTCGCAAGGTTGTTATTTCCGCTCCTGCAGGAAAAGACCTTCCCACAATCGTTTACAACGTAAACCATGAGACGCTTAAAGCTGAAGACAACATCATTTCCGCAGCTTCCTGCACAACAAACTGCCTTGCTCCGATGGCTGACGCTCTCAACAAGTATGCTCCCATCCAGTCCGGCATCATGGTAACAATCCACGCTTACACAGGCGACCAGATGACTCTCGACGGACCGCAGAGAAAAGGCGACCTCAGAAGAAGCCGCGCTGCTGCAGTTAACATCGTTCCCAACTCAACGGGCGCTGCAAAAGCTATCGGCCTTGTAATCCCCGAGCTCAACGGCAAACTCATCGGTTCCGCTCAGCGCGTTCCCACTCCGACAGGCTCCACAACAATCCTTACAGCTGTTGTCAAGAAAGCTGACGTTACCGTTGAAGGCATCAACGCAGCCATGAAAGCTGCCGCTAACGAATCCTTCGGCTACAACGAGGACGAAATCGTTTCTTCCGACATCGTCGGCATGAGATTCGGCTCTCTCTTCGATGCAACTCAGACAATGGTTGCTCAGATCTCTGACGATCTCTATGAAGTTCAGGTAGTTTCCTGGTATGACAACGAAAACTCCTACACAAGCCAGATGGTAAGAACTATCAAATACTTCTCCGAGCTTAAATAATTTTTAAAACGAAAATCCCGCAAGGCTGAAAAGTCCTGCGGGATTTTTTATATATCTATACGATAATCATAAACTTATCAGCACAAGTCCGCCGGCGCAAAGGACGACGCCTGCGATCTGCTTTAGTGTGATGCTCTCTTTGTAAAATATCGCTGCGACGAAAATGAGAGCAACCGCAAGCGCAATGTTTGCCGTGACCGAAACGGTGTTCATTTTCCAACCGTTGCGGTATGCGAGGACGTAGCCGAGTTCAAGCCCGATGATCACGATGCCCAGGACGAACGTCGTCCAATTGGTTTTTGAAAATTCGGCAAAGATGTTTTTACCCCTCGCGCTGACGAAAAAAGACACGAAGGAAACGATCGCCGCCACAAGATACGTTATCGACAGCGTTGCAAATGCGTTGATTTCGCCGGGAGTCTGTTTTGCGCAGACGTTGTAAAGAATGTTTGACACTACTATTATAAGGATGGGATAAAGCATATTCCACATATAATAACCTCCAAAAAAATCCGTGCACAAACAGCCTTTGTGCACGGAAGGTTCTCAAACCGGAACGATTAGTTTATTCGTCAATGCTTGTTGAAATTTCGGGGGAGGTTTCCTGTTGCTGTTCTTCCGTCACATCTTCAATGACCGTGACATCCGGGATAACAATGGGAGCGGCGGTCGTCGTTGTGACCTTTTCATCCCAGACGGTAAGGACGACCTTCGTGCCCTTGTCGTAAGTTCTGCCGGTCGTGGTGCTCGGGCTCATCTTGTAAACGGTGTTAGCCTTGTGAGAGCCGTCGTTTTCAACTTTCCTTGTGTCCATCTCGACGTCGAATCCTATGCCGGAGAGGAGTTTGACAGCCTCATCGTAGGACATACCTTCAACGTTGCGAAGCTCGATCTGTTCGATGCCTTTGCTTACGACAACGTTGATGACAGTGCCGCTTTTGACAGTGCTGTAGGCGATAACGTCCTGGGAGATGATATAGCCCTCCTCGACGGAGTCGCTGTATTCATAAGTTGCGGTGAAAACAAAGTGAGCGGTGAATTCGTGCGTTGATTTGATCGTCTCAAAAGAACGTCCGACAAAATTCGGAACTTCAACGTATTCGTATTCTTGGGAAGTCGTCTCCTCGATCGGAGAGGCGATTTTGATGATATCCATCTTGATGAGGACTATGACAAGCAGCGCAATGGCGATGAGAACGCCGAGCGCGCCGATAAGAACCTGCGTGAAGACGGACGAGCCTTTCTTCTTATTTCCGGAATATTCGCCGTTGGCGTAGGATTTTTCCGTGTCTGCACTCGCAAACGGCTCGCTGTATGACGAATTGCCGTGAGCGGAGGTGAAATCCTTTTCGTCGGCGATGACCGTCACTGAATTTGCGGGATCGTCGTCGGGGTCATATCCTCTGCCGGAATACGGCTGCTGTTTTGTGAAAAGACCGTCGTCTTCGATCGAGACCGTTACGCTCGGAGCGGCGGCGAGTTCGTCGCGACATCTTTCGGCAGTTTTCGTCCTGCCCTCGGGCATGATCTGAAGCGCGTTTATAAGCCCGTTGATGACGAAAGCAGGGATCTGCTCGGCAAACCTGCCGGGGATCATCAGCCTGTCGTTCCTCGCGCGGGACTTCGCGTCTGAAGGATCGCTGCCGATGAGAGTTCTGTAAAGGACTGCCGCAAAGGCGTAAACGTCCGTCCAGGGGCCCTGCTCGTTCTGGGAGTCATACTGCTCTATCGCCGAATAACCCGGGAAAAGCTGTGCGTTGAGGGGACTGCGCAAAGTCCTCGCTTGAGCAATGCAGAAACCTGTCAGACGAAGTTTTCCGTTGGAGTCGAAAATCAGCGTAACGGGCGAAACTCCGCGATGGATTATGCCGGTGGCATGGAGGTTTTCGAGCGTGGAGAGGACGGGCATGAGCAACGAACGCGCTTTGTCCCAGGAGACGTATCCTGTCGGAGTTCTGAGAAGGAATTCCCTCAAGGTTATTCCGTCGACGTATTCGTGGACAGCGTAGACAGTGTTGTTTTCTTCCACGATGTCGTAGACGTCGATCATCGCGGACGATCCGCTGACGTCAAGCAGACGGCTCCACAGTCTGATGAATTCCGTCATGAGGTTGATGTAGATCTCTTCCTTGCCCTTCTGGACGATAATATCGTGTTTGTTCTTCGAGCGCGTCGAAATGGAGTCGGGGAAATATTCCTTGATGACGACAGGGATCTGAGCCGAGAGATCCCAGCCCATATATGAAGCTCCGTCGCCGTTCTGATCCTGCACCATTCCGACAAGATATCTGCCGCCCAGAACGGTCTTCAGGGGGAGATACATATTTGCCTGGACTGCATCCGTGCTCAAACCGCAGCTCGGGCACTGATCCTTGCCTTCGAGCGGACGCATACAACCCATGCACAGATTATTGATGTTTGACAATCCGATCACCGCTTTCGTGTAATGATGAAAACGCTATATATCTATATCATTCTATCAAAAAAATACCACTCTGTCAAGGAATCGCGAAGCAAGATGTTGATTCTTGACATTTTTTGTTTTTTTATCTATTATATAACCGACCGTATCGGCAGAGGCTTATAGTTTTCAGACTTTTCGGACGCTGTTTCAAAGCCTCATAAAAAGCGAAACAACCCACCTGTACAGGTGAGCTGCTCCGCTTGAGAAAAGAGAAAATTATAAGAAGATGTCTGAGTTATTTTAAAAAACAACATTGTTGTCTTTGCAACCATATTTTACTACAAAAAATGTCGATTGTCAAATTTTTTTCACGTAAAAATGAAAAAAGGACAATAAATCATAATTCTTTTTAATATTTTTTTATAATTGGAGCATTTATTTTGAAAACATCTATATTTTTTAGCAAAAAATACAAGGAACGGTGGATGAAATGATCGGAAAAAAATCGGCAATAAGCACCATGAGCGTAATATCTGCGGGAGTTTTATGGGGCGTGATCAGCCTGTTCATAAAGAACATGTCCGCTTACGGTCTGGACGCAATGCAGATCGCAACGCTGAGGCTTATCGTGGCGGCGGTGGTTTTCACGGTTTTTGTCCTTTTGAAGGATCCGAAGCTGTTGAAATTCAAGCTTAAGGACATCTGGATGTTTCTGGGCACGGGGGTCGTGAGCGTTGTGCTGTTCAACATGACTTATTTTTACACCATGATCCATTCGCAGGCGTCGGTCGCAGTTGTTTTGCTCTACACTTCGCCCGTGTTTGTGATGATCATTTCCGCGTTCGTTTTTAAAGAAAGAATAACCGTCCAAAAGATCGTCGCGCTTGTTATGACTTTTCTCGGATGCGTTTTTGTCGCGGGGATAGTCGGCGGGGAAATGACAGTCAGCCCGTTCATAATGTTCACCGGGATCAGCGCAGGATTTCTCTACGCTCTGTATACGATTTTCGGAAGATTTGCGCTGGAAAAATACGACACCGCAACTGTTACGGCCTATACTTTCATTTTCGGCGTAATCGGCAGTATTCCCTTCGGGAGAGTTCTGCCGGCGGCGAAAATTGTTTTTGCAAACCCTGAATTGATTCTTTATTGCATCGGGATCGGGATCGTGTCGACTGTTTTGCCCTACTTCTTTTACACCTGGGGGCTTGAAAGGATGGAATCCGGAAAGGCGGCTATCCTTGTCGCCGTTGAGCCGCTTGTCGGCGCAGTGATCGGCATGACGGTGTTTCACGAGACGAGAAACGTTACGAAGATAATCGGGATCGTCCTGATCGTCGGCGCGATAGTCGTTTTGAATCTCAATTTCAAAAAACAGGCTTGTCTTGAAAAAACCGAAGAGGAATAGTCATGATCCGCTTGCCCGATTCCGACAGGCGGATTTTACCGTTCTTCGGCATATTCTCCATATATCACAAACTTGTGTTGAAACTTTCGCTGTGATGATGTATAATTGTCAGGTAAAAATGATTATTCGTAAAAAGGGAGATCGGCCGTGGAAAAAAAAGAAAAAAAGGGAATACAGCTGCTTCGACTTTTTCTGACGTTCCTCAAGATCGGAGCGTTCACTTTCGGCGGCGGATATGCGATGATCGCGATAATCGAGCATGAGATCGTTGAAAAAAAGCATTGGGTCTCGAAGGAGGATCTCCTCGACATCATCGCCATTGCAGAATCAACTCCGGGGCCGATCGCGATCAACAGTGCGACCTATGTGGGATTCAAAGTCGGCGGCGTTTTTGGCTCGGTTGCCGCAACGCTGGGCGTCGTGCTCCCGTCGCTCGTGATCGTATTTCTGATCTCGCTCATTTTCGACAGATTCCTTGCCTTCAAGTATGTCGGTTATGCGTTCAGAGGGATACAGGCGTGCGTCGTTTACCTTATCCTTTCTGCGGGAATAAAGATGCTCAAAGCCGTTGAGAAAAACCCTTTCAATATAACAATCGTGTGCCTTGCGGTCGCCCTGACTGTTGCGTTTTCTCTCTTTGCCGTCAGCTTCTCGTCGATATACCTGATCCTGCTCGCCGGAGTCGCCGGGCTGGTCGCCCATTATGTCGGGAAGAATGCAAAAAACGCAACGCAACAAGAGGATAAAAAATGATTTTGTTAAAACTGTTTTTCACGTTTTTTAAAATAGGGCTGTTCACTTTCGGCGGCGGCTATGCGATGATACCGCTCATCAGCGACGCGGTGGTCTCCAACGGCTGGCTGAGCGAAGAACAGTTTCTGAACATCATAGCTGTTGCCGAATCAACGCCCGGCCCCGTTGCGATAAATGTCGCGACCTTTGTCGGCTCAACTCAGGGCGGGATAGTCGGCAGCGTATGCGCCACGCTCGGCGTCGTTTTGCCGTCGTTTATTGTCATACTGATAATAGCCTCCTTGCTCAAAAACTTCTTGAAATATCGTGGAGTCCAAGGCTTCATGAAAGGAGTAAGGCCATGCGTTGCCGGCTTGATAGTTGCCGCAGGGATAAAGATCGGGCTCAGCACGCTTTTTTCCGTGACGACCTTCGGCGGCGGTTTTTCGGTGAACTATATCGGGCTGATAATATTTGCCGTTGTCGCCGCAACAGCATATTTTTATAAAAGAATCAGCGATAAAAAGATTTCGCCGATTTTGCTCATCGTGATCTCGGCTGCGCTCGGGATCGTGATATGCACGCTCGGAGAGAGGATCGGTGTTGTATGATGAAAAAAGCGATCATGAGCGCCTACGGTTTTCTGAAATATTCTTCGCCGCTGAGAACCGACTGCGGAAAGCTTTGCAACAAGCAGTGCTGTAGTCGGGAGGATATGGGGATGCTTTTGTTCCCCGGCGAGGAAAAGCTGTTTGAAGACGACAAAGACTTCTCCTTGAAAAAGGACAGCGGCGGCAGAAATCTCCTCTTTTGCAGCGGCGTGTGCGAGAGGAAAAAACGTCCGATCTCCTGCAGAATTTATCCTCTTTTCCCGTACACCTACCTTGAAAACGGCGAAATGAAGCAAAAGGTGGTTTACGACCTGCGTGGGATCAATTCCTGCGAGATAGTGCGAACCCAAACAAAAGCACAGCGCATCTTTTTTTCGAGCGTCAGGAAAGCGGGAAAATCTCTGCTGAAAGACCCGGAATGCGCCGGGCTTCTGGTCGAGATCAGCCGTGAGATAGACGACATTATCAAACTCAACGAGGACATAGGAGGAATATGATGAAAAAGACAGTGGGATTCATCGGCGCCGGCAACATGGCGAGCGCGATCGTACACGGGATGGTCAATTCCGGCAGCTTCACAGGCGAAGAGATCGAGATCTTTGACAAAGACGAAGCAAAGGTCAGAACTCTTTGCGAAAAAACAGGCGTCAGCGCCGCGAAGGATAACGCCCAACTGATAAAGGATTGCGGCTGTATCGTCCTCGCCGTCAAACCCAACGCTCTGCCGGAGCTTTTGAAAGAGAACGGAGAAACAATGGCGGACGAAAACACCTTCGTCATCAGCATCGCCGCAGGACAGTCGACCGAAAGGCTGAAAAACATGATCGGCTTTGATGTGCCGATCGTCAGGGTCATGCCCAACGTCAACGCTCTTGCGGGGCAGGCGATCTCTGGCTATACGAAAAATGAATTCGTCAGCGAAGAACAGCTCTCGCTTGCAAAGAAATTGCTCGGCTGTTTCGGAAAATGCGTTGCGATCGATGAGAGCTTGTTTTCCGTTTTTTCGGCTGTCGCAGGATGCTCGCCCGCTTACGTCTATCTTTTTGCGAATGCGCTGTCGTCCGTCGGAGTTCGGGACGGTATGACAAAGCAGGAATCGTTGAAGCTCGTCTGCGAACAGATGAAAGAGACTTGCGAAAGCCTGACCGACGGCGAGCCGGAAAACGGTGAGCTGGAAAAGATAGTAAAAAAAGCTTTGCAGGCTGCTTACGACAAAGATGCCGGAATGTGATGGCTTTGATTTGCAACTTTTTGCAAAACAGCTTTTAGTGTTTTTGTGATTACTTTCAGCAGGGGAGATACGTTATGATATACAAAAAAACTTTCGGCGTGCCCGAAAAATTCGTCCCGACTTATTTTGCGCCGGAGCCGAAGGCCGGGATAGCCGACATGCCGGATGAAATATCCGAAAAGATCACTTTCTCCGTGAGCAAACGGGGATGCAGGTTTTTGATACCGATCGAAGCGGACACAGCGTTTTACGGCTTCGGCTTGCAGATGAAAGCGGTCAACCAACGCGGCAACAAGATCACCGTTCGCTGTAACGCAGATCCGAAAGCAAACACGGGCGACTCCCACGCTCCCGTGCCGTTTTTCGTGACGAATAAGGGCTGGGGCATTTTCGCGGACACGGCGAGGAACGCAGTGTTCTATTGCGGCAACGAGCTCAACCGGGGCTTGAGATCGTCTGATTTTAATGCTGTCGGAGAAAGCGAATTTATTGACAACACCCGCGACCTTTACGCCGACAAGATTCGTGAAAACGCAACCCTGACCGTTGAAATACCCGTAGCGCAGGGAGCGGATATTTACTATTTTACCGGCGATCGTATAGTAGATATTGTTTCTCAATATAATATGTTCTCCGGCGGAGGATGCCTTCCGCCCGATTGGGGATTCGGCAACTACTATCGCTGCTGCGGCAGATACAACGAGGACGAAGTTCTCGCCATGGCAAAGAGCATCCGCGAGCAGAATATACCCTGCGACACCCTCGGCCTTGAGCCCGGATGGCAGACGAGATCGTATTCCTGCTCATACGTTTGGAGCGAGAAATTCAAAAACCACAAATCTCTTTTGGAAAAACTGATTGGCATGGGATATAAGGTGAATTTGTGGGAACACTTTTTTGTCCATCCCTCGTCGCCGATTTTCGACGATCTTCTCCCGTTGAGCGCCGACTACTATGTATGGCAGGGGCTTGTGCCGGATTTTTCGTTTGATGAAGCTCAGCGGATCTACGCCGACCATCAGCACAAGCTTGTTGAAGAGGGCGTATACGGCTTCAAGGTCGACGAATGCGACGGCTCCGATTTTACCGGCGGTTGGAGTTATCCCGACTGCGCAGAGTTTCCTTCCGGAATGGACGGGGAACAGTACCACCACCTTGCCGGCACTTTCGGCGCGCAGACGCTGCTCAAAGCAATGGGCGGCAGACCGACGTATTCCGAGATACGCGCGCTCGGCCCGCTTTGCTCGTCCTATCCTTTTGTGCTTTACAGCGATCTTTATGACTTCGACGATTTCCTTCGGGCAACGATAAATTCAGGCTTTTCGGGACTTTTGTGGTCGCCGGAGGTCAGACAGTGCGAGACTAAATCGGATTTTGTCCGTAGGATACAGCTTGTTGCGTTTTCTGCGCAGAGCCTTATCAACGCATGGTACTACGACCATCAGCCCTGGCTCGATTTTGACGCGGCGGACGACGTGCGCGAAATGTTTGAAATGCGTATGCGACTTGTGCCATATATCAAAAAAGCGTTCGTTCGCTACCGCGATGAAGGCGTGCCGCCTGTCAGATCGCTCGTCTGCGACTACAAGAATGCAAAGCATATTGAGGACGAATATATTTTCGGCGATATGATCGTCGCCCCGATCAAACCCGAGCAGGCAGGCAGGGAAGTGTGGCTCCCCGAGGGCGAATGGGTGATGCTGTTTGACGGCGGAGAGTACTCGGGCGGGTTCCACGAGATCAAAACGGAAAAGATACCCGTCTATTACCGCAAAGGCGAGAAGCCGGAGATGGCGGAGGTTTCGCAGTATTTGCCTTTTGAATAATCAATAAAAGATCAAAGCAGTCAGGATATTTCCCGACTGCTTTTTTTAATGCTTCTATTGAAGAGTTGTTATCTCATGTTTTCTTCGTAGGACTTGATCATCTTTTTGACCATCTGACCGCCGACAGAACCTGCTTCACGGGAAGTGAGGTCGCCGTTGTATCCCTGCTTAAGGTTAACTCCTACCTCAGAAGCTGCTTCCATCTTGAAACGATCAAGAGCCTCGCGAGCTTCGGGTACGATGCCTTTAGAGCTACCGCTTTTTGCCATTTGTTTTCAACTCCTTTTT
>JAFTCG010000021.1 GCA_017454815.1 Clostridia bacterium | reverse complement strand
TTGCTTCTTCAAAAGTAATTGCGTCAAAATCTATTCCCGTATATTTCTTGACAGCTTCGGTCATAGTGATCCTCTCAAACGGTTTTGAGAAGTCGATTTCATTTTCGCCGTAAGTAAACTTCGGCGAGCCGATGACTTTTTCGGCAAGGTGCTTAAAAAGTCTTTCGGTCAGATCCATCATGCCGTTGTAGTCGGTATATGCCTGATAAAGTTCCATCAGAGTGAATTCAGGGTTGTGGCGGATATCAAGTCCTTCGTTTCTGAAAACTCTGCCGATCTCGAATACTCTTTCCATTCCGCCGACGATAAGGCGTTTGAGATAAAGTTCGAGGGATATTCTCAATTTCAGATCCTCGTTGAGACTGTTGTGGTGAGTCAGGAACGGTCTTGCCGCCGCGCCGCCCGCGTTCTGGACGAGGATGGGAGTTTCGACCTCGATGAAATCCTCTTTATCGAGGAAAGAGCGTATCTCCTTGATTATCTGAGAGCGTTTTTTGAAAGTCTCCATCGACTCGGGATTTGTGATAAGGTCGAGATAACGCTGACGGTAACGGGTGTCAACGTCCTTAAGACCGTGGAACTTTTCGGGCAGAGGAAGAAGCGATTTGGAAAGAAGTTTCACGCTCTTCGCGTGGACGGTGATCTGACCTGTACGGGTTTTGAAAACGTAGCCCTTAACTTCGATAATATCGCCGATGTCCCACTTCTTGAATTCGGCAAATTCCTCTTCGCCGATGTCGTTGATCCTGACATAGACCTGCATCCTGCCGGAGCGGTCGCTGATGTTGATGAAGTTAGCTTTGCCCATGTCTCTCCACGTCAGAATTCTGCCGCAGATGGAAACGTCGGTGTTTTCAAGCTCTTCAAATCTGTCGATGATCTCCTGCGCCGTGATGGACTGCTGTGCGACAGTCACTTCAAACGGATCCTTGCCCGCCTGCTGGAGTTTTTCGAGCTTTTCAAGCCTGATCTGTCTTAATTCGTTTATGTCCTGCTCTTCCTGTTCGGGAAGGAGCTCGTTTTCGATCTTTTCGTTAGCCAATTTTTATTCTCCTTAAAAACCAAACTTTTGCGCCGTTGAGCGATCACTTTTTCTCGATGTCGAGAATTTCAAAGGAAATGATTCCTGCCGGGACTTCGATGTCAACTTTTTCGCCCTTGTGGTGGCCGATAAGCCCCGCCCCGATGGGGGAGTGAGCCGAGATGATGCCAGCGTCGGGATCGGATTCTTTCTCGTCGCCGAGGATCTTGTAGGTCAGGACTTCGTCGAACTCCAGGTCTTTTATGGTAACGGTCAGGCCGACGGAAACCACGTCGGTGCTGATGTCGGAATCGTCGATGATCTTGGCGTGTTTAAGGGTTTCCTCGATCTCGTTGATCCTGTGCTCCATCTTGCCCTGCTCGTTTTTCGCCTCGTCATACTCGCTGTTTTCGGAAAGGTCGCCGAAAGACAGAGCAACTTTGATTTTCTCCGCGATCTCATCTCTGCCGACAGTTTTGAGCGTGTTGAGCTCCTGATTGAGTTTTTCGTATCCTTCTTTGGTCAACAATACTTCTTGTGCCATTTAAAAGGCCTCCTATTATAAAAAAATAGTTTAAAGCGCTTGATAGTGTTTTCAATTATTATAACCATTTTGCAAAAATATGTCAAGAGTTTTTAACGTTGCGGATGATGATTTGATGCAAAAAGCGACCGCCCCTGAAAAGAACGGTCACCTTGTTGTATTTTTTCTTATTTCGACGCTCTTTCTATCGCATTGCCCAGCTCGAGCCTTGCATTTGCAAAAGTTGAATCGGAATAAGTGTAATGAGTCAGGTCGGAAGTAACTTTTGAAAGTATCTTATCCGTCTTGTCTTTTCCGATAAGACGCTCAGCCATTTTGAGATAAGCATAATCCTCAATGCCGTCGCTGATGAGTTCAAGGCGCAGGGACGAAACGGGCATATTCCTGTCAAATTCATATTCGCTCAAGCTCAAAAACCTTCTGCTTTCAAGCGAAAAGCCCTTTACTCCGGGATACATCAGGAAGCCGTCACCGTAGGTGTCATATCCTGTAAACTCGGTCGTGCGTGAGTTTCTCCAGATTTTCGTCAGAGCGTTTACTTCCCAGCCTGTCGGAGAACCGGTGTACCAATAGTTACTGCTCCAGAAAAGGAAGCCCGTTACGTTATAGTCATACTGCTGCCAGAACAGAATCCTTGTTCTGAAGCCGGGGAACTGGACGAATAAATTGCAGTAGTCTGAGTTCGGTCTTGGTCCACAGCAGACGTACCACCAGAACTCTTCGCCGTTTGCCTGCCTTTGATAAAGCCTGTCGAGCATACCGACGCTATCGTTTATCAGATACGTCACCGGGCATATTATAGTACTCTTGTTTGTCTGGATAATGCTGTTATAAATGGCGTTGCCCTGAGCGTCAACGGCTTCCGTCTTGTCTGCGCAGAACGGAGTTACCATTTTATATCCCGGCCACACTCTTGAAAGATAATTCGTGATTTCAACATATCTGTCAAGCTGCTCTTGAGTTTTCGGCTCGTCGATCGGATAGAAGTACGCTTTTGCCAGCCATTCTTCGTTTTGGGAAAGTTTATCATAGTATTGACGCAACGTGCTTTCGTTTTCGGTATAAGGAACACAGAACGATTTTACTCTCGGGTCGGACATATATGCGTCTGCTCTCGAGTCAAGGATGCTGTAGGGAAGATCATAGCACGATATATTGTGATCAAGCATCATTTCGTAGTAGTCGATGTAAAGCTGCTGCAGCTGCTCATTTGTAATATCCATGTCAAATGCTTTATACAACGCATTTATCAAACTTTTGGAAAGCCCGACAGCAGTTCTCATAATATCGCTTTCGCTGACTTCAAAATTCCAAACGTGGACGTTGAGCTTTGCCGACGACGTTTCGTGTTTGTTGCCGTTTGCGCCGGCGCTGCCGAAAGATATGGTTGCGGAATAATCGCCCGGTTTCGTTTCGGCGGTCGTCTTGATTTTTATAAGGAATACATAGTTCGTTTCTTTCAAACAACGGAAGTTATACGGATTGCTCACGGGAACGAGCGCATCCGGATACAGTTCAAAACCCGTGCCGTCAGACGCTTCGGTTTCATATTCCCAATAAAGCTCCGTTTCGAGCTTGTCGCCTGCGGCGTTTGTCATTTCACCGACAGAGATAAAGGAATTGCCTCTGTAATATTTTGAGCGGATCGCTATCTGGGCGTATTCGCCTTCACCTTTCGCAAGATAGACCGTCTGATTGCTTTTACGTCCCAAGGGCGCAGTTGAATTTATCTTTTCGGTCGAGTCGGCGAAGGAATAGGAATAGACGGAGAAAATTGAATCTCTGCATCCATGGTATGAGACGCTGAATTTTGAATCAGTTATCCACCAATTCGATCCGGAAGACGCAGCGGACGTCAAAAGTATCACCGACAAAACCGCAGCAACGCCTTTTTTAAGATAAAACAACGTTTTTGAAAAATCAAACATATTTTCATCTCCCCTTTGCTTTTTAATTCATTATAACACAAGAGCATATTTTTTCAAGTGAAAACGGAGAAAAACTATATTTCCCAAAAACCGGTTTATCGTTATGGTGTGTCAGCCCATACAGAGGGAGAAAAAAGTCGAATTAAAGCCTATAGTTTTGCAATTATACTTTTCAGACCACAAAATCAATGGATGATCGCAGTCGAAAATCTTACGATCATCCATTATAGTTTTTTGCGCTTTAATGATTATTGCTGAATGCGACAGCCCTTCGATACTTAGTTTTGTTAAACAGCTTCGCCATACTCGTATTTCGGCTCCGCGTTTTCCCTGACGCATTCGGGGGTAATGATAACCTTTTTTATTGAATGGTCGGAGGGGAGCTTGTACATGATCGGCAGAAGCACGCCTTCGATGATCGAGCGAAGTCCCCTCGCGCCGGTCTGCTTTTCGAGCGTTTTTTCCGCCATTGCGACGAGCGCGCCGTCTTCAAACTCAAGCTCTGCGCCGTCGAGCTCGATGAGGCGTTTGTACTGCTTTGTCAAGGCATTCTTCGGCTCTTTGAGAATCCTGACGAGAGCGTCCTCGTCGAGTTCATGCAGCGAAACTATGACAGGAAGCCTGCCGACGAGCTCGGGGATGAGTCCGAATTTCACGAGATCCTGATGGATGACGTCTTTTTTGATGTCGTCCTTTCGCATCTCTTTTTTTGTTTTTATGTCGGCGCCGAAGCCGAGTCCGCCGCTGCCGAGCCTTTTTTCGATAATATCTTCGATACCGTCAAAAGCACCACCGCAGATAAAGAGGATGTTCGTCGTGTCGATCTGGATAAACTGCTGGTTGGGGTGCTTTCTTCCGCCCTGCGGAGGCACGTTGGCGACAGTGCCTTCAACAATCTTCAGGAGCGCCTGCTGAACGCCTTCGCCGCTTACGTCGCGGGTTATGGAGCGGTTTTCGGACTTCCTGGAGATTTTGTCAATCTCGTCGACGTAGATGATGCCTTTTTCTGCCCTCTCCACGTCAAAATCAGCCGCCTGAATAAGCCTGAGCAGGATATTTTCAACGTCCTCGCCGACGTATCCCGCCTCCGTCAAAGTCGTCGCGTCCGCGATGGCGAAAGGAATGTCGAGTATCTTCGCCAGCGTCTGGGCAAGCATCGTCTTTCCGACGCCGGTCGAGCCGAGCATGACGACGTTGCTCTTCTGAATGTCAACCCCGTCGTCGCTGCTGTCGGAGAGGATACGCTTGTAGTGGTTGTAAACCGCAACGCTCAGCGTTCTTTTCGCCTCGTCCTGGCCGATGACATATTCGTCAAGCTTTTCCTTGATCTGCTCGGGCGTGAGAAGATTATCCCTCACGATGTCGGGCTTGTCGGCGTTTTTGTTCTGTTTTTTTCCGTACAGTTCTTCTTCGATTATCTCGTTGCACAAAAGAACGCATTCGTTGCAGATATAAACGCCCTGCCCCGCAATTATTTTTTCAACCTGGGACTGCCTTTTGCCGCAAAACGAGCATTTGACGGAATTTTGGTTTTCATCATTTTTCGGCATGAAAAAACTCCTGATTATCTCTTCGTAATAACCTTGTCGATAAGGCCGTATTCCATCGCTTCCTGAGCGCTCATGAAGTTATCCCTGTCGGTATCTTTTGCGATAACCTCTATGGGTTTGCCGGTATTTTCGGCGAGGATACGGTTCAGGTTTTCCTTGGTTTTGAGGATATGCTTGGCGGCAATCTCGATCTCCGTTGCCTGACCTTTAGCGCCGCCGAGGGGCTGGTGGATCATGATCTCGGAGTTTGGCAGGGCAAACCTCTTGCCCTTTGCGCCGGAGGAAAGCAGGAAAGCTCCCATGCTCGCCGCCATGCCCATGCAGATCGTCGAAACGTCGCATTTGATATACTGCATCGTGTCGTAGATCGCGAGTCCCGCGCTCACGGAGCCGCCGGGGCTGTTGATGTAAAGGCTGATGTCCTTCTCGGCGTCCTGTCCCTCGAGAAAAAGGAGCTGTGCGACGACGAGGCTTGCGGTAGCGTCATTCACTTCGTCGGAAAGGACGATGATCCTGTCGCTCAAAAGGCGGGAGAAAATGTCGTACGATCTCTCTCCGCGACTTGTCTGTTCAATTACATACGGTACTAAACTCATAAGTAACCTCCCGTGTGTTCAAAACTATATAAAAATATACTTGACAGTCTGCAAAAATATTATTCAGCTTCCTCGGCTTTTTTTGCAGTTGTCTTTTTGGCACTCGAAGCCGTCTTCTTTGCGGCAGGCTTCTTTTCACCGTCGTCAGCTTTCTTCGCTGTCGTCTTCTTTGTTGTTGAAGTTGTCTTCTTCGCGGCGGGTTTCTTCTCGCCGTCGTCGGCTTTCTTCGTTGCCGTCTTTTTGTCACTTGAAGCTTTCTTCGCGGCGGGTTTGCCCTCAACGGCGTTTTCCACAACGAGGTCGATCGCCTTGCCGATCGCAAGGTCGTCCTTGAGGCCTTCAGCGGAGATCATGCCCTTGAGCTGTTCCGCCTCCATCTTGTACATGTCGGCAAATTTCTCGTACTCTTTGTTGAGGTCGTCTTCGGTAACTTCAATTTTTTCAAGCTCAACGATCTTTTCAAGAGCAAGGCGGGATTTTACCTGTTTTTCTGCCTGAACCCTTGCATCTTTTTCGTACTGCTCTCTGGGGATACCCATATACTGGAGATAGACGTCCATCGAAAGTCCCTGCTGGCTCATCCTGCGCTCGGCGCTTTCGAGGAGCTCTTTTTGCTTGTTGTCGATCATGACTGCGGGGATTTCCGCTTTAAGTCCGTCGGCAAGCTGTTCGAGAAGATCGGACTCAAATTTTTCCTTGGACTTGGACTGTTTTTCTTCTTCCTTGCTCTTGCGGATGTCGGCTTTGAGCTCGTCAAGGGTGTCGAACTCGCTGACGTCTTTTGCAAGTTCATCGTCGAGCTCGGGGAGCTGTTTTTCCTTGATGGAGTTCACCTTGACTTTGAAAGTGGCTTCTTTGCCGGCAAGGTTTTCAACATACTGTTCCGGGAAAGTTACGTTCACGTCAAATTCCTCGTCAACTTTTTTGCCGACGATCTGATCTTCAAATCCGGGGATGAACTGGCCGGAACCGATCGTGAGGTCAAAGCTTTCGCCTTTTCCGCCATCGAAAGCAACGCCGTCGACAAAGCCTTCAAAGTCGATGTTGGTGATGTCGCCCTGCTTTACTTCCCTGTCGGAAGCGTCAACAATCCTCGCGTTTCTCTCTCTGAGACGGTCGATTTCTTCGCCGATCTCCTCGTCCGTTACTTCGGTGGGAAGCTTTTCGGCTTTGAGGCCTTTATATTCACCGACTTCGACTTCGGGTTTAACGGTAACTTTGATCGTCATTTCAGCGCCGTCCTCGTCGATCCTGTCGATCTTCACGTCAAAAGGAGCGTCAACGATCTCGAGCTTCGCTTCCTCGATCGCCGCAGAAACAACGTTGGGATAAAGAATATCGATAGCGTCCTCGTAGAAGAAGGACACGCCGTACAGTTTTTCGATCATCATCTTCGGCACTTTGCCTTTGCGGAAGCCGGGGATCGCAATGTTTTTCCTGGCTTTGTTGTAAGCCTTGAGTTTTGCATCCTGGAGCTCCTGTGCGCTGATTGAAATCTCAACGGAATAAACGTTTGTTTCAACCTTTTCAAATGATTTAAGACTCATTTGCTTTTCCTCCCATTAGCAGGTTTTCCTGCTGAAAAAATTTGTCAGCTTTACAGCTTTTCTTAACGTGATATTATAGCAAAAAATATACTGTTTTTCAAGTTTTTTTCAAATTTCGTAAAAGTGCAAGATTTTATTGTGTTTTTTCGACAAGCTTTGGGCAAAATTCAAGATGATCGGCGGAAATGAGCGAATATTTCACGCCCTCGACGATGCCCGTGACAGCGTTCAGGCACGAAGCGCCGTGAAGGTGAGCGTAGTAGCAGCGCCTGATCCCGTTTTGTTTGAGCACTTCGATGATCTCTTCGCAGACGCCCGTCGTCATCAGCGGCGGATAATGGAGAAAAACGATGATCTCGCCGCCGAGCTTTTTCGCCTCGTCGATTGACATCTGGAGCCTTTTCGCTTCGCGCAGGATCACCTTTTTGTCATTTTCGGCTGTCGCGTCAAAAAACCATCCTCTGCTTCCGCATACGGCAAAATCACCGATTTTGTATGCGTTGTTGTGGAGGATCTTCAGGCTGTCAAAGCCGTTTTCCTCAAAAAACCTTTCCGCCTTTGTCTTCGTCGCCCACCAGTAGTCGTGGTTGCCCTTCATGAGAAGCTTCCTGCCGGGCAGGGAATCGAGGAACGCAAGGTCTTCCCTCGCCTGTTCCAGACTCATCGCCCACGAAATATCGCCCGCGACGACCACCGTATCGTTGTCGGTGACGAGCTTTTTCCAATTCTTTTTGAGCCTTTTCTCGTAGTCCTGCCAGCCGTAAAAGACGTTCATCGGTTTATCGCTCGAAAAAGAGAGATGAGTGTCTCCCAATGCAAATATTGACATTTGAAAACCTCCGATGAATAAGTTTTATTCCGCTGCGCAAAATATAGAACGGCAAAACGCCAAAAATTTTTTTAAAGGTGAAGAAAAATGGAAAAAGAAATCAAGGAAATCAGATGCAACGTTTCCAAATGTGCCTACAATAAAGACAGCAGCAAATGCATGGCGGGTCAGATCGAAGTCGGAACCTGCGACGCCTGCACTAAGGACGAAACAAGGTGCCGCACTTTCACTCCGTGTTCGGGCGAACACGGCTGCGAATGATCATATCCCGAGCATTCCGAACACAACGCCGGTCATCTCGGACTTTTCGCAAGTCCGGTCGAACCGAGGGGTTTTATCCTTCAGCTCAGCGAGCTGTTTGGGGCATTCAACTCCCGTGATCTCGTGAACGGCGTCAACCGCATCGAACTCGCTCTCGACTTTTTTGTCGGGGGCGACTGCTTTTAATACGGCAGCGGAGAACTTGTACGGGTTTGCGGTGGAGGCGATAACGCTGACGGTTTTGTCGCCCGTTTTTTGAGCATAATCCTCGAAGACTTTTACCGCGACAGCGGTGTGGGTGTCAAGAAGATAATTCTCCTCTTTAAAAGTCTTTCCGATCGTTTCGAGTGTCTGAACGTCGTTGCAGCAGCCTGCGGCAAATTCTTCAGCAATGATCTTTGCCTGTATGTCGCCGACGGTGTATTTGCCGTCAGTTACGAGAGAGCCCATGCATTCCCTGACCTTTTCGTCGTCCCTGTCGAAAACTTCAAAGAGAAGCCTTTCGAGGTTTGAGGAAATGAGGATGTCCATGGAGGGGGAATAAGTTGTGAAAAACTCCCTGTTTTTGTTGTATTCGCCCGTCGTGATGAAATCGGTCAGGACGTTGTTTTTGTTGGAAGCGCAGACGAACTTGTTCACGGGAACGCCCATCTTCTTTGCATAGTAAGCCGCAAGGATGTTGCCGAAGTTGCCCGTGGGAACGACGATATTTATCTTTTCGCCGGGTTTGACCGCGCCTTTTTTGACAAGCTGACAGTAGGCAAATACATAGTAAACGATCTGCGGAACAAGCCTTCCCCAGTTTATCGAGTTTGCGGAAGAAAACTGCATGTTGTTTTCGGCGAGCTTTTTCGCGATCTCTCCGTCGGTGAAGATCGCCTTTACGCCGCTCTGGGCATCGTCGAAGTTGCCCTTTATCGCGCAGACGCAGACGTTTTCGCCCTGCTGGGTGTTCATCTGGAGCTTCTGCATGGGGCTGACGCCGTCGCTGGGATAAAAGACGAGGATCCTCGTGTTTTCAACGTCCTTGAAGCCTTCGAGCGCCGCCTTGCCCGTGTCGCCGGAAGTTGCAACGAGAATGACGATGGTCTTGCCGTCAGCCTGTTTTTTAGCGGAGACGGTCAGAAGGTGCGGCAGAAGCTGCAGCGCCATATCCTTGAATGCACAAGTGGGGCCTCTCCAAAGCTCCTCGATAAAGTTGCCCGAAAGCTCGTGAAGCGGAGCGATATCCTCGCTCGAAAACTTTCCGTCGGCATAAGCTCCTTCGACGCAGGAATCGATCTCCTCTTTTGTGAAATCCGTAAGATACAGCGACAGAACGTATTTCGCAACGTCCTTGTAGCCAAGAGCGGAAAGCTCCGTGAGCTTTTCAAGGGAGATCTGTGGAAATTCGGTAGGCACAAAAAGTCCTCCGTCCTCGGATATGCCCTTGACTATCGCCTGAGAAGCGGTAACCCTTACTGAATTGTTCCTTGTGCTTGTGTACTGCATAAAAACACCCTTTCAAGCCACGCCTTATGCGCCAAATGCGTTTTCAACGTGGTCTATCTTACCTATTAATAGTTTTTCCGTATTGACCTCGATCACGTCAAATCGGGGCTGTTTGTCCGAATGGTGATGCAACATATACATCTGCGCCGTCAGGATGATGCGCTTCTGTTTCCCGGGGTCAACAAATTCCCTCGGGGCAGCGATCGAGTTGTTGTTCCTCGCCTTGACTTCAACGAAAACGATATACTGCCTGTTTTCGGCGATAATATCTATCTCCCCGAAGCGGCAGGAATAGTTTTTCTCGACGATCCTGTAGCCCTTCCTTTTGAGATACCTCGCCGCAGTTTTTTCGCCTTTTTCGCCAACGGATCTCACATCCATCACTTTTCACCCGTGATCTTCTTCAAAAAGCTCCTTCTGTGCGCGGGCGAGATGCCGAATTTTTCAATCATCTCATAGTGGAGCTTTGTGCCGTAGCCTTTGTGCTTCAAAAACTGATATTCGGGATACTGCCTGTCGAGCTCGAGCATATATCTGTCCCTCGAAACCTTGGCGAGTATGGATGCCGCCGCGATCGACGGACACCTTGCGTCGCCCTTGACAAGAGTGGATTCGGCGATGTCGAGCCCGGGCTTCCTATTTCCGTCGACAAGGGCGATGTCGGGTTTGACTTCAAGCGACCCGACCGCTCTTTTCATCGCAAGGAAAGTAGCTTGGAGAATATTGATCTCCTCGATCTCCTCAACGCTTGCGCTCGCCACAGAATAATCGACCGCTTTTTCTTTTATAATTTCAAAAAGCTCGTCACGCTTTTTTTCGGTCAGTTTTTTGCTGTCGTTGAGGCCTTCGATCTCGCAGTCAACGGGCAATATCACCGCCGCCGCATATACAGGCCCCGCGAGCGGGCCTCTGCCCGCTTCGTCAACGCCGCAAACGCACTTGAAGCCTCTGCCAAGCGCCTGTTTTTCAAATTCAAAATCCATTTTTTATCCTTCCCCGACACTGTCGAGCGTGATGCAGCCGAGCATACCCGCCCTGTATTCGTCCATCAGCGTGATAGCGGCTCTCTCGGTGTTTATCTCGCCGCCGGAGACGAGCATACCCCTTTTCCTGCCGATCATTTCAAGGATCTCATAGCTTTCTTTGTCCTCAAAATCGCTGATTTTATATCTGTCTTTTATCCTGTCGGGATAATCTTTTTTCAAAATATCGATCAGGTTTACCGCAAGCTCTTCAGGATCGATTATCTCGTCCTTTACGGAGCCGATGAAAGCAAGTTTTCTGCCGACTTCGGGGTCCTCAAACTTCGGCCAGAGAACGCCGGGAGTGTCGAGCAGCTCTATTCCCTCGCCGATGACAAACCACTGGTTTTGCCTCGTCACTCCGGGTTTGTCGGCGACCTTCGCCCTGTTTTTGCCCGCCATCCTGTTTATGAAGGACGATTTGCCCGTATTTGGGATCCCGACGACCATAATGCGAAGCGGTTTTCCCGCCATGCCTTTTTGCTCGTTGGCGATGATCTTATCCTTCAGGACTTTTCTGACAAGCGGTCTGTATTCGTTGAGCCCCCTGCCGGAACGGCAATCCGCCGCCATGGCGTAGATCCCCCGAGAATTGAGATATTTTATCCATTTTTTTGTGCTTTCGCCGTCCGCAACGTCGCATTTGTTGAGGATCATGATCCTCGGTTTGTCGCCGATTATTTCGGACAGCTCGGGATTCTGACTGCTCAGCGGCACTCTTGCGTCAACGATCTCCGTAACGGCGTCAACGAGCTTCAGCGACTCTTTGATAAGCCGCCTTGTTTTCGCCATATGCCCCGGAAACCACTGTATAACTTTCCCTTCGTTCATGGGGGTCACTCTTTTCAATTCGGATTATTTCTGATGTATGTCGAGCTGATTGTACGGCACGCTGACGCCGCTCTTCTCAAGCGTTTCTACGATGTGACCGAGCGTATTTCTCCTCGATTGCAATTTGTTGTGCGGATCGATTTTAATTTTCAGCAGATACTCGATCCTGGAATCGGCGAGCTCTGCAAGCCCGATGTTTTCGCAATCTTCAACAAGCTCGTCGGTTTTCACATTTTCAACGATCTTTTCCATGACCGTGCGCTGCTCTGCGACCTTCAATTCGTAAGGCAACGGCACCCTGACGTAAATGTAAGGCGCTACGACGGCGATATGCTCGATGTTTCTGTTCGCTATGGAATGGACGTTACCCGTCGTCAGCTCCTGAATCTTTGTCGTTTTCAGCCCTATATCGATAACTTTGCCTTCGATGCCTTTAAACTCCACAACGTCGCCCACGGAAAAATATTCGTCGGAGAGGATGCCGGAGCCCCTGATCACGTCTTTTAGCAGATCCTGCACCGCCAGGCCGAGGACAACGCCGATGAGCCCGACGCCCGCAAGCATAGAGGAAATGTTCACGCCGTAAATCTTCAGCAGCGTGAGAACTACAATCACTGCAAAAACATACCTGATAATGCTCCTGACGAACTTGATGTAGGTGTTCGACTTTTTGCCGTTGAGGATCTTTTTGCTACCCATCGCTTTCTCTGTGGCGCGCAGTATAACCCTGTACAAAAGCGCCGATACTATCAGCGTGATCGCGGAATATATCAGCTTCAGCAGCCATGAGTGCTGCAAGAAAAAATCATGTAAAGAAGTTATTTCAATCAACTCCCCGGTGCGTTTTATTTATACACGTCCCAACTTCCGTAGGGGAAGATCCTGCCGATGACTTTGCCGTAGATATACCTCGTGTCGATAAAGCCGACGAGGGCGGAACGACTGTCGGAGGAGTTGTTGCGGTTGTCACCCATGACAAAAACGTGTCCCTCCGGAACGGTCACGGGGCCCTCGAAATCCTCCTGCCTGTGAGTTTCTTCGGCAATATAATCTTCCTCGAGCGCCTGACCGTCGACGTACACGACGCCCTCGTCAAAGTCGATGTCGATGGTTTGACCTGCGGTGGCGATAACTCGCTTGACAAGCGGCTCGTTGAAGGCGTTGGGCTGAGTGATGATGACGATGTCTCCGTACTTTACTTCCTTCTGGTGCGCCGTGATCATGAGAACGTCCTTGTCGTTGAGCGTCGGCACCATAGAACTGCCGCTGACGTCGGCTGTCCTGAAGAAAAAAGTGAAGATTATCGCGATCGCCACGATGCCCGTGACAATTATCGAAGCGAAATCATACAAAAGTGAAACCGGCTTGTTTTTTTCCATGTTGTAGCCTCCTGCCGATAGTTTTTGGATTATTTTACTTCCCCGAACGGTAACACTCGTTTGACGACCCTGCCGATTACATTCCTGCAATCGACAAAACCGATATAAGACGATCTGCTGTCCAGGGAGTTGTTTCGGTTGTCGCCCATGACGAAAATATAGCCCTCCGGGACGGTCAAGGGGAAATCCACGTCGAATTTTTTGTTCGTCGGAGTGTTGGTATATTCTTCCGAGAGCTCTGTCCCGTTAAGGTAGACGACGCCTTTTTCAAAGTCGATGTCGATCGTGTCGCCGGCAACGCCGATGACTCTTTTGATGATAGTCTCGTCAAATCTCTCCGTCGGGGCAACGACGACGATGTCGCCGTGCTCGGGAGTATATAGCGTGTTGCTGACGATGAGCCAATCCTTATCGTTGAGCGTCGGCACCATCGACCTGCCGCTGACGGAAACAGCCCTGAAGAGAAAAGTAAACACGAGGAATATCGCCACGATCGCCGTCATGACGGAACCGATCACGTCATAGAGTATGCCGAATTTACTTTTTTTATAAATTTTTTCGCAGTCATAAACCGAGATGATCTTCTCATCTTCGTAGAAAATGACCGTTTTTTCGATTTTCCTCTCCATCAAAACTCTCCGACTATAAGAAAAGGGCATTCCCGTAAAGCAGGAATTGCCCCATCACTTCTTTGATAAAATCAGTTAATCTGTTCTTTAACTTTTGCAGCTTTACCAACTCTGTCTCTGAGATAATAGAGCTTGCTTCTGCGAACTTTACCTGTTCTGACGTTTTCAACCTTAACGACATTGGGGGAATGAAGGGGGAAGACCCTCTCAATACCTGTGCCGTAGGAAAGACGGCGAACTGTGAAAGTTTCGGAAACGCCGGAGCCGTTCTTGGCGATTACGGTGCCTTCAAAAACCTGGATCCTTTCTCTTTCGCCTTCACGGATGTTAACGTGAACTCTGACTGTGTTACCGATTTTGATTTCAGGGACTTCCTTCTTGAGGCTGTCCTGAGCGATGATTTTAAGTGCGTCCATTTGTTTTCCTCCTTATTTTTTTACAACCGTTCATACCCAACAAAAGTTGGCAGAGGACCGATAGCTTCGTTGTCATTTTTGGCAATGAACACGGTCTGTTAGGCTCAGACCTACACAAATGCTTGATTATAATACCACAACTGATTTTAAATTGCAAGCACTTTTTTAAAATTTTTCGTCTTTTCAGCAAAAAATCTCCGTTCCCTGCGTATAGAGCCCGATTTTGTAGAACAGAACGTACTCGGGCAAAAGTCCGTTGTGCTCGTTCAGGGCGGTCGCAAACACGGATGGATTGATATTGTTTTCGTTTCCGGCGCTGAGCCTGACTTCGCAGACGAGCGTGTCGCCGTCGACTTTGAAATCGCTCTCGAAGATGTGATCCTCCAGCGGGATCTCCTTGATCACCTTTCGCCTGCCCTGCTTGCCTTTTTTCCTGCCGACAAGGCATTTTCCCGCGATCGCATTTTTTGACATCTCTGCGTATTCTTCGGCAGTTTTTTTGTCGGGGAATTTCATGGTTATCCTGTAAGCGGCGGAGCGGATCTCCTTTGCGTCACAAAACGGCTGCGTCACGTCGAAAACGTCAAGCCCCTCCGGCATTTTTCCTTCAAAGCTCTTTTTTATCTCTTCAAGGCTCATGCCGTCCTCGACCTTGATATCCATGCATTCCCTGTCACTCTCCACGCCCAGCGAGAGAGGCAGCGGGAACGTCATATACGGGTGGGGATTGAAGCCTTCCGTGTACCACAGCGGGATCCCCGCTCGCTTTACGGCCCTCGTCATGGATCGCATCAGGTCGAGGTGGGAGATATATTTAGCTCTGCCGTTTTTGTGAAACCAAACTCTGACGCATTGCATCACACTCACCTCCGCAAAGTTTGTTGGCGCCGCAGGCGTTGCATTTTTCACGGCAGTGCGCCGTTGTTTCGTTCCTGAACGCTTTTTCGTTTTCGCGCCTGAAGAAGCTCTTGGGTATGCCGTAATCCATGTGATCCCACGGCAAAACCTCGTTGAACTCCCTTTTCCTGTTGGCATAAAACGCTGGATCAACTCCGCATTCTTCAAACGCTTCAAGCCATTTGTCAAAATCAAACCTGTCGTCCCAGCTGTCAAAAGTGCAGCCCTTTTTCCACGCAGTTTCGATGACTTTTCCGAGCCTTCTGTCGCCCCTTGCGAGCACGCCCTCAAGGAAGCTGATCCTCGTGTCGTTCCAGCCGACAGCGATCTTTTTGGTCTTTATACAGCTTTCAAGATATTCCTGTTTTCTCTTGAGCTCCTGCATGGTGTCCTGCCGCTCCCACTGGAAAGGCGTAAACGGCTTGGGCACAAAGGACGCCACGCTGATGTTTACGCTGACGCCCCTGCCCTTGGGTCTGTCCTCGTTTTTATAGTACTCGTCAACCACCTTCTGCGACAGCTCTGCGATGGCGGCGATGTCCTCGTCCGTTTCGGTCGGGAGCCCTATCATGAAATAGAGCTTAACGCTCGTCCAGCCGCTTTTGAACGCTTTTCTCGCGGATTCCAGAACTTCCTGTTCGGTGACATTCTTGTTTATCACGTCGCGAAGCCTCTGCGTGCCGGCTTCGGCGGCGAAGGTCAGGCCGCTTTTTCGGACTCTTCCAAGCTTTTCAACAAGCTCTTTGCTGAAATTGTCCGCCCTCAGGGACGGTAGCGAAATGTTGATTTTTTCGTCGATCGTCCAATCGAGCAGCTTGTCAAGAAGCTCGTCGAGCTTCGTATAGTCGCTCGTGCTCAGTGAACAAAGAGAAATCTCCTCGTATCCGGACGATTCGTAAATCTTCCTGCACTGCTCATCGACTGTCGTGGCGCTTTTTTCACGGATCGGGCGGTACAAGAATCCCGCCTGGCAAAATCTGCAGCCGCGAATGCATCCCCTGAAGATCTCCGCCGTCGTCCTGTCGTGAACAACGTCGATGAACGGAACGACGAATTTTTCGGGGTAGAACATTTTGTCGATATCCCTGACGACTGATTTTTTCACCTTTTCGGGCGCACTGCCCAAAGGCTCGATTTTTTCAACCGTGCCGTCGTCTTTATAAGTTATATCGTACATGCTCGGGACGTATAGCCCTTCTATCTGCGAGCAAGCTTCGAGAAACTCTCGCTTGCTTTTACCCTCATTTTTGTACTGTTTGAACAGGTCGAGAAAAACGTTGGTGATCTCCTCGCCTTCACCGGGGAGCATAACGTCGATGAAATCAGCCATCGGCTCGCCGTTGCACACACACGATCCCCCCGCCACAACGAGCGGCGTCAGCGAAGTCCTGTCCTCTGATCTTACGGGGATCCCCGCCAGGGACAGCATATTGAGCACGTTGGTGTAGCCAAGCTCATATTGCAGAGTGAAACCGATTACGTCAAAATCGCCGATCGGGTCGCCGCTTTCAAGCGCATAGAGGGGTATGCCGTTTTCACGCATTTTCTCCTCCATGTCGACCCACGGGGCAAAAACTCTCTCGCACCAGGCATCCTCGCGGGCGTTGATGAGGGAGTAGAGTATTTTCATGCCAAGATGCGCCATACCTATTTCGTAAGTGTCGGGAAAACAGAAAGCATAGCGGATATCGACTTTATCCTTGTCTTTTATAACGCTGTTAAGCTCTCCGCCCGTATACCTGCCCGGTTTCTGGACGGAGAGTATCAGATTTTCAACTTTCGGAGATAACATTTAAAACTCTCCCGTTTATCAATTATAGTATCTCATTACGCCCTTGACTTTGCCGAGGATCACAACCTCGTCGGCGTAGATCGGTTCAAAATCGTCGTTTTCGGGCTGAAGGCGGAAACGTCCGTCCTCCCTGTAAAACCTTTTCACGGTCGCCTCGTCTTCGAGCAGAGCGACAACTATCTCGCCGTTGGAAGCAACAGGCGTTCTCTCGACAAAAATGATGTCGCCGTCGAGAATGCCGGCGTTGATCATGCTTTCGCCCTTGACTCTGAGCGCAAAAAGAGACTTGTCGCTCGTGACGGTGCCTCCGTAGGGAATATATCCTTCGATCTGTTCAACGGCAAGGATGGGAAGACCTGCCGTAACGGTACCGAGCAAAGGCACGCGCGCAACGCTCTCCTGCTCCTGACCGCAGATTCGAATAGACCTTTTGAGCAAAGGATCTCTCGTGATGTACCCGGCTTTTTCAAGCGCGTCAAGGTTCGTCTGCACAGAGGAGGTTGAACGAAGCCCGACCTGCGCGCCGATCTCACGAACGGAGGGCGGAACACCGTCGCGAAGCCTTTCTACAAGAAATTCGTATATTTTTCTTTGCGTGTTATTCAGCTTATCCATAAAATCTTCTCCTTTTCGCGGATGATCTTATTTGAGGATATATTATCATATTTTGTCGAAAAAAGCAAACAAATGTTTGTATTTGGTGATAATTTAACAATTTGTTCATAATTATACTCCCCTACTGGCGAAAAAAGTGTATAAAAAAATCGTCTGCGGCAAAAATAATCACAAAAAGGAAGGTGGAAATCAAATGGATGAAAAAAAATATGAATACGACCGTGACAACGACTCGGAAACAGACGGCAACAGATTGTTCGGCAAAAATTTTGCAACGGGGTTACTGCTTGTGCTTGTAGCTGTGCTCATCGGCTCTGCGATAGCGGTCGGTGCAGGCAGAAAGGTGACGGAGAAGATCGAGCTTGAACAGTCGTCGATCGTCACGACGCCCATCGACACAACGAAGCCGAAGGCAGAGGAAGTAACTCAGGGCGCGGCGGCTGAAGTGACGGGCGTGCCGGACGAGAGGAAAACAGAAGCTCTCACCGAAAACAAAAACGAGAAATTTATTTTCCCGATAGGCAACGACATCCTGAAAGATTATTCCGACGGCGTTGCGGTCAGGTCGAACACTCTCGGCGACTGGCGCACCCACAACGGAATTGATTTTACGGCAAAAGAGAACGAAACCGTCAAGGCTGTCAAATCCGGAAAAGTCACGGCGGTTTATTACAACGAGCTTTGGGGGCTCATCGTTGAAATCGACCACGGCGATTCGATAACGGCAAAATACTGCGGCCTGAAATCGGGAACCACCCCGAAGGTCGGAACTATGCTCGAACAGGGCGAAACGGTCGGAACAGTCGGCTCTATCCCCTGCGAAGCGGCGGACGAAACCCACCTGCATTTTGAAATGTCAGTAGCCGGCAAAACAAAAGATCCGATAGAAGTAATGGGAATAGGAACGTGAAAAAAATCGGCAGCTCATAATGAACTGCCGATTTCCTGTTGTTATATGATATTACCTGCTCGCGCACTTAGCTGCAAGTCATCTGCCTGTTTACACGGCATGGGTCAAGCGTCACGCTTGTTTTTATGTTTTTCGCTGAATTGTACGAGGAAAGGCAGGCAGATTCAGATGAAAACGTCGAATCAAAACATTATTCATTTTCCTCAAAAACAGATGTAAAGAAAAAAGAGATGAAAGCCCTTTGAAAAGAGCAATCATCCCTTTAGTGTTTATTTTTTTGTTTTGATGTTTTTCGCTGAATATGCCTGCCTTATCAGGCTTTCTTTGCGCTGATAGCCTTGATAATGTAAAGCGTTGCGATCATCATAACGATACCGATCGGAAGCACGATCCATGCGCTCTGGACGAAACCGGCGATGATGTAGCTTACGAACGAAACGCCCGCAACCGTCAAAGCGTAGGGAAGCTGAGTGGAAACGTGGTTGATGTGGTTGCACTTTGCGCCTGCCGAGGCCATGATGGTCGTATCGGAGATGGGTGAACAGTGGTCGCCGCAAACCGCGCCTGCCATACAAGCGGAAACCGCGATGATGGTGATGTTGCCGTCAACGCCGCTGAATACGCTGAGTACGATCGGGATAAGGATACCGAATGTACCCCATGAAGTACCTGTCGCGAAAGAAAGTCCTACGGCGATGAGGAAGATGATAGCGGGAAGGAAGAGCCTGAATCCGCCTGCGGAGCCTTCGATGAGCTGGGAGATGAAGATCTTCGCGCCCAGAGCGTCGGTCATAGACTTAAGAGTCCACGCGCAGACAAGGATGAGGATCGCCGGTACCATAGCCTTGAAACCTTCGGGCACGGATTCCATACAATCTTTGAAGGAGATAACTCTTCTGCAAAGGAAATAGACGACTGCAATAACAAGAGCTGCGAAAGAGCCGAGAACAAGACCTACGGAAGCGTCGGAGTTTGAGAAAGCGGTGATGAAGCTGTGATAGCCTTCTTCGCCTTCGGTGAAGAATCCGCCGGAATAGATCATGCCGATAACGCAGGAAATGATGAGGACGATAACGGGGATAACAAGGTCGATAACCTTGCCCTTGGAGTTTGAAAGCTCTTCTTCCTTCTTTTCGGCAAATTCGTCGCCTGTTGTGAAGATGTCGCCGTTCTTGGCGTTGTTTTCAAACTTCTTCATCGGGCCGTAATCGAAGTTCGTTGCGCTGATGAAGATCATCATTACGATCGTGAGAAGAGCGTAGAAGTTAAAGGGGATCGCCCTGACGAAGAGAGCCATACCGCTCTCCGCACCTGCGCCGTTTGCAAAACCGGCGACCGCAGCTGCCCAGGATGAGATTGGAGCGATGATGCATACGGGAGCCGCAGTGGCGTCGATGAGGTAGGAAAGCTTTGCCCTGGAGATGTTATGCTTGTCCGTTACGGGGCGCATAACAGAGCCGACTGTCAGGCAGTTGAAATAGTCGTCAACAAAGATCAGCACGCCCAGAGCGATCGTCGCAAGCTGTGCGCCGAGCCTTGTCTTGATATGCTTCGTCGTCCAGCGACCGAACGCCGCGGAGCCGCCTGTTCTGTTCATCATAGCAACAAGTGCGCCGAGCAAAACGAGGAAAATCAGAATACCGATGTTGTAGCCGTCTGCAACGGTGTCGATAAAGCCTTCTTTGAAAACGTGCACCATGAACGTCTCAAAGTTGAGACCGCTGTAGATCACGCCGCCCGCAAGGATACCGAGGAAGAGCGAAGAATAAACTTCCTTGGTGATAAGAGCAAGGACGATCGCGATGATCGGAGGAACAAGTGACCAGAAGGTCGCGTAAGTCCTGATGGATTCACGGATCTTTGCGATAGCCTGAGCGATGTGAGTTTCAAAAGATGCGTCGTCCGCAAGGTTGTCCGCGTAGTTGTCAACGTATCCGGAAGCGTCCAGGATCTCTTCCTGTTCTTCCTGCTCGAAATCATAGGTTGTCTCGCCGACAGTGAAGGATGTTTCAGCGCCTGTTGTCGGGACTGCGTCTTCGCTGTCTTGCGCGGCAGCGATGTCTTCCGCCTTGGCAACGTCTTCCGCCTTGGCAACATCCTGCGTTTCGGCTACGGCTACGTCATCCGGCTGATCTGCGCCGGCTTCTTCGGCTGCCTGAGCTTCTTCGCGGGGCGCGATCACTTCGGGCGCTGTATCGCCTTCAACTGATATCTCAGTGCTGTTAGCTGTGTCAATATCCGGCTCGCCGAAAGCATTGATAACAAGCGAAAAAACCATCATCAAAGCAAAGGCAACGACCAGAGCTACTCTGAATTTCTTCATGAAATTCCCTCCTATGTTAAATAATAAAAAAATTATATTATAATTTTGTCGCAATTGCAAGAGTTTTGCTTTAATTTGTTAAATTTTTTTAAATTTATCGTGAATTTCTATTGTCGAATTAAAGAAGTTATATTTTATGCTTGCAAATCACGTTCATGTCGAGGTCTTTCCACTCAAATTCGCCGTTTTCGAGCGTCATATAACCGTTCTTTGTGCCGCCTTTCGGGATCGACACGGAGCCGGGATTCATGTAGACAAAGCTTTCGTGTTCTTCGCATTTGGAAATATGCGTGTGACCGCACAGCAAAATATCGCCGTCCTTTAGCGGCGGCAGATTCTTTTCATTATATATATGTCCGTGCGTCAGGTAGATGAGCCTGTCCCCTGCTGCAAGAACTGCGTAGTCTGCGAGTATCGGAAAATCGAGCACCATCTGGTCGACCTCGGTGTCGCAGTTGCCCCTGACGCAGAGTATGCTATCCTTCAGGGCGTTGAGCATTTCGATCACCCGCTTTGGATCGTATTCCTTCGGCAGATCGTTGCGAGGCCCGTGATAGAGCAGATCGCCGAGCAGCATAAGTCTGTCGGCGTGTTCTTTTTCATATATATCGACCAGTTTTTTGCAATAGTATGCGCTGCCGTGGATGTCCGAAGCTATAAGATATTTCATCACATTTTTCCCCTTCCCGAGTACAGAATTCCGAACTTGTCCGCCAGCTTGTAAAGCCCTGCGTTCCTGCAAAGAAGAAAAGCGAGCACCGCTCCGACAACCGCCTGCAGGATCTCGTAAGGGAGCTTTATGACGGCTGTCTGAAAGTTTGCATAAACAAAAGTCTTCCCGAGGAAATATCCGCCGACCATAAAAACGCTTCCGACGGCAAGCCCCAGAACGGTTGAAACAAGCTTATGGTTTTTGAAAGTGTAGTGGGATATCATGGAAATGAAAAGCGCCTGCAGCCCGTGGGCAAAGAGCGACACGAACATTGCAACGGGGTAAAACATCATGTCGCCCAAAAACGAGCCTACGCCGCCGACAATGAACGCCGAAACAGGATCGAGCATCAGCGCCGCGCAGCAGATTATTGCGTCGCACAGGTAGAGATGTCCGCCCGGAACGGGAATGCTGAAGGTACACATCACGATATTCAGCGCCATAAAAACGGCAACAGCAGTCACTTTCACGGTAGTTGTGCTGATTTTGAAACTTTTCATGTTCTCTCCCCTTTACTTTTTGTTATGGGTGTATTATAATACAAGTATGATATTATAAAAATAACCAAAAAAGGAGTTTTTTATATAACCAGATGAAAGACAAAAAATACTTAGCTTTATACAACGATATAAAAAACAGAATACTGACCGGCGTATATGACACAAACGAGAAGCTTCCGTCGAAGCGAGTCATGGCGGACAAATCCGGCTGCAGCGTTATCACCGTCGAAAGCGCATATTCCATGCTCGAGGACGAGGGATACATTTTCACCAAGGAGCGCAGAGGTTATTACGTCATGCCGCTTGAGCGCGCGACCGTGACGTCGGACGAAAAGAGGGAAAAAGTTGTGCCCCACCTGCCTCCCGACCCGATAAACGTTGAGCGTGATTTTGAATATTCCGTATGGTTCAAAACCGTCAGAAAGGTCATCAGCGAAAAGGACAGGGAGCTTTTTTCCGCGTCGCCGAGCAAGGGCTGCAGCGTTCTGCGCAACGCTCTTGCGGACTATCTGCTTCGCTACAGGGGCATGTTCGCAAAGCCCGAAAACATCATCGTCGGCTCGGGTTCGCAGCAGCTTTATGAGTTCGTTGTCAAACTTCTCGGTCAGAACATGGTCTACGGGATCGAGGATCCGTCGTTTGAATATATCGACAGCGTTTACACCCAGGCAGGCGCATCGGTCTGCCGATTGAAGATGGGCAAAGACGGCATCGTAACGAGCGACCTTCAAAAGAAAAAATTCGACGTCCTCCACGTCACACCTTTTCACAGTTACCCTACGGGGATCACCGCGCCCGTTTCCAAGCGGCAGGAGTATCTTGCCTGGTCGCAGAAAACAGGGGGTTATATAGTTGAAGATGATTTCGACAGCGAATTCTTCAAGCCCGGTCAACCGATAGAAACGCTGTTTTCGCTCGATCGCTCGCAGAAAGTGATATACGTCAACACTTTTTCAAAAAGCCTTTCGCCTTCGATGAGAATGGGTTACATGATCCTGCCTGACAGGCTTATCGAGGAATACGACAGAAAGCTTGAGCGGTTTTCCTGCACCGTACCCGTCATGGATCAGTATATTCTCGCCGAGTTCGTCTCGAGCGGCAACTTTGAGCGACATCTTAACAGGCAGCGAAGAAAAATGAGATGAAAGTGCAAATCGCACGATCATCTCATTTTTTATATACTATATTATTTATGTTGTTCAAGAAACCATTCGATCAGCTCGGGCGTAAAGCCGAAGTCCCATGAGTTATGACCGACGCCCTCGAAAATATCGCATTTGACGTTTCTGTCAAACTTTTTGAGTTTTTCCACCATGTTGATCGTCTCGGAAACGTCGACGAGGTCGTCTTCCCTCCCGTGGAACGCCCAGATCGGCATTTTCATCATCGGCGCATACCACACCATTCCGCCGCCGCAGCACGGAGCGATCGCTGCGAAAAGGTCCGGATAGGCTTCCGCCGTGTACCATGTTCCGTATCCGCCCATGCTGAGTCCGCAAAGATATATTCTGCATTTGTCTACGTTATATTTTTCGACGATTTTGTCGATATATTTTCTCATCGACTCTATCCTTGCCACCCAGAACGTGTCGGAGGGGCACTGCGGGCAAACCATTATGCAGTTTTTAAGGTTGCCATCGTTGACAACCTTCGGCAGACCGTGGACTGTCACTCTTTCGAGATCGTCGCCGCCGAATCCTCTCTCTCCGACGCCGTGGAGGTGGATGATCAGCGCCGGGTTTTCCTTTGCTGTGTCGGGTATGAATGCCATAAACGGGAAAATGTACTCGTTGTCATAATATTTTTCTATCTTCACTTTTCTGCCTCCGCCGTTTTTTGTTATTCTACCACACACCACTACCTCTGTCAACAAGCGTGACGCTTGACCCAAGCCATGTTGAATCATCTGACTTCGGCAAAAGTCATTTACTGCATACTTTTATAAATGGATATACAAAAAACGACCCCACAGATATAATCTGCGAGGTCGTTAAAACTGTCAAACTGAAATCAATTCGGAGATCAGTCCATTTCCTTGATAGCTGCCTGAGCTGCTGCAAGGCGAGCGATCGGAACGCGGAAGGGTGAACATGAAACGTAGTCGAGACCGATCTTGTGGCAGAACTCAACGGATGTCGGATCGCCGCCGTGTTCGCCGCAGATACCGCAGTGCATTTCGGGGCGAACCTGTTTGCCCATCTTGACAGCCATATCCATAAGCTTGCCAACGCCTGTCTGGTCGAGCTTTGCGAACGGATCGTTTTCATAGATCTTGTTGTCATAGTAGGCGTCGAGGAATTTTCCGGCGTCGTCGCGGCTGAAGCCGAACGTCATCTGGGTAAGATCGTTTGTACCGAAGCAGAAG
>JAFTCG010000005.1 GCA_017454815.1 Clostridia bacterium | reverse complement strand
TGTCGGTGTTGCTCCGGATAGGGTTTACATGGCAGCGGAGTCTCCCCCGCTCCGGTGAGCTCTTACCTCGCCTTTCCATCCTTACCGTCAGAAGACGGCGGTTTATTTCTGTTGCACTTTCCCTGAGGTCGCCCTCGGCGGCCGTTAGCCGTTATCCTGCTCTGTGGGGCCCGGACTTTCCTCACAACTTGCGTTGCGCGACTGCCCGATCCGCTTACGCCCTATATTCTACATCAAATCTCCCCTTTTGTCAAACTTGCTATTGCAAAAAATGCAAAAATGTATTAAAATATATATTCAGGATTATTTTCAGGAAATGGGGAGAGTTATATGCCCAGAGACAACAGATTCTTTGACTACGAATATAACGACGAAGAATTTCTCGAAAGGCAAAAGAGAAATGCTTCCCGCCAAAACAACGTAAACCGCAGGGCTGCTCCCGCGGCAAGCCAAAATGCTCAAAACAGATACAAGACTCTTGCCGAACAATCGCAACACAAGAAAAATGACGACGTGAAGCTCTACCGCCCGAAAGGACAGGCTCCGCGCCAAAGCGCCGCCGTCAGCAACAGCCGGATCAATCAGCGTCCCGCGCCTCAGAGCAAAAAGCAAACGCCCCCTCCTGCGGCAAATAAAAAGAAAAAACGCGGCGGCATCGGAAGATTTCTTCGCAACCTGCTGATTTTTGTGCTCGTCATCTACCTTGCGGCAAGCGCATACGTTTTCAGCTTGGTGTCCAACGTCACGTTCAACAGAGACGACAGGACGGGCAACCCTTACATCTCCTCGACGTCCCTCAAGAAGGATATGTTCGTCGAAAACATTCTCTTTATCGGCGTTGACTCGCGAGGGGAGGAAAACTCGCGAAGCGACACCATGATGCTCGTCTCCATCGACAAAAAACACCACAAGCTGAAGCTCACCTCTTTTCTGCGCGACACATACGTCACAGTGCCCGGGCACGGCGAGATGAAGCTCAATGCCGCCTGCTTCTACGGCGGCCCCAAGCTCGTTGTCGACACGATAGAATACAACTTCGGGATCGACATCGACCACTATATGCTCGTCGATTTTGAGGCGTTCATCCAGATCGTCGATGCGCTCGGCGGCACCGATGTTGAAGTCACCGCCTCCGAAGCGGAATATATGCGCACCGCGGTCAAAGTCCCGTGGGTGAAAGAGGGCATGAACCATTTCAACGGCTTTGTAACCCTCTGGTACTGCCGGATCCGTTACCTTGACAACGACTTTTACCGCACCCAGCGCCAAAGGAAGGTCATCTCCTGCCTTCTCGAACAGGCAAAGAAGCAAAACCCCTTCACCCTCATGAACACCGTTAAGGAAGCCATGCCGTATATTCAGACCGATATGTCCGCGCTGAAAATGACTTCGCTCATCGAAGGAACAGGACTTTTCTACATGCACTACGATATGCTCCAGCAGCAGATCCCCTACTCGGACGAATACGAAAACAGAATCATCAATGAACAGATGGTTTTGTACATAGATATTCCCTCAACGTCGAGAAAGATCATAGAATTCATTTACGAATAACCATCCGACCATATGTTTGACAGAAAGGAAAAAATGAAAAAAACCGTTATTGTTTTATTGTTGCTCTCGCTTGTTTTTTGCGCTTCATGCGCCAACGAAGAAACTCCCGCCGCAAAGGGCGACGATCTCCTCAGCACAGAGGGTTACAGCATCGATTCGTTCGACCTCGACGACGGAAACACCGTCGAAAACTGCTACAACGAGGACGGCAAGCTTGAAAAAGTGTTCTACCGCAAGCCTGACGGCAGCGTCGAATCGTTTGAGATCTACGAGCTCAACGAATCCGGCAAGACAGACTCTGTCACCGTCTACAACGCCGACAAAACCGTCAATTACTACTCCCGTATGACATACGATCAGAACGGAAACCAGACCGAATGCGCAACCTATTATGCGGACGGTTCAGTGAAATCCATCGTCAGAAACGAGTTCGACGGGAATTCCAACTGCGTCAAGACTTCAAACTTTGACTCCTCCGAAGGGCTTGTCGGTTACGAAACGTACGAATATGACGAAAGCAACAGGCAGACTCATATCTTTGCCTACGGCCCGGATGATTCTTTGATCCGCAGCTTTGAATATGCTTACGACGGAAGCGGCAACCTCATCCAAATGAAAAGCCGCGACAAGGATGAAAATGTCGTGGAATCTTATACCTATGAGTTCAACGAGAAAAACCAAAGAGTCAAAACCTCGCATTTTGACAGCAACGGATATCTCATCGAGTACACTCTGACAGAGTACGACGACAGCGGAAACATTGTTTCCAACGAAACGGTCAAAGCATAAAAGGAGGTTTTTTCAATGCTCAGCACATCAAACGTCGGCCTCCAATACGGCGGCAGAACACTTTTTGAGAGAGTTGACCTCACTTTTTCAAAAGGAAACTGCTACGGCATCATCGGCGCCAACGGAGCCGGAAAATCCACTTTTTTGAAAATTCTCTCCGGTGAGATCGAGCCCAACAAGGGCGAAGTCATCATCACCCCCGGCGAAAGGATGTCGGTGCTCAAGCAGGATCATTTTGCGTACGATGACTGCGACGTGATCAGAACCGTTCTCCTCGGAAACCCCAAGCTTTGCGAGATCATCGATGAAAAGGAAAAACTTTATTCAAAAGACGATTTCAGCGAAGAAGACGGTCTGAGGATCAGCGAGCTTGAAGAAGAGTTTGCCGAAATGGACGGCTGGAGCGCCGAAAGCAACGCGCAGATACTGCTCAACGGGCTCGGAGTTACGAACGAATTCCATGAAATGAAGATGGCTGAGCTCGACAGCAAGCTAAAAGTCAAGGTTCTCCTCGCCCAGGCTCTTTTCGGCAATCCCGATATCCTTCTCATGGACGAGCCGACCAACCACCTCGACATTGACGCCATCAGATGGCTTGAAAACTTCCTGATGGAGCTCGACAACAGCACTGTCATCATCGTCAGCCATGACAGGCATTTTCTCAACAAAGTTTGCACTCACACCGTTGACGTTGACTTCGGAAAGATCACGATGTACGTAGGAAACTACGACTTCTGGTACGACTACACGCAGCTTGCCCAAAGGCAGATGCGCGAGCAAAACAAGAAAAACGAGGCAAAGCGCAAGGAACTCCAGGAATTCATCGCCCGATTCAGCGCAAACGCTTCAAAATCAAAACAGGCTACAAGCCGGAAAAAGCTTCTCGAAAGCCTCGTGATCGAAGATATGCCCGTATCTTCAAGGCGATTCCCTTACGTTGCTTTCAAGCCCGACCGTTCGATCGGCAACGAAGTCCTTGAAGTCGCGGGACTCACAAAATCCGTCGGCGGAAGGAACGTTCTCGACGACGTCAGCTTTACCGTCCTCCCCAACGAAAAAGTTGCTTTCATCGGTCCGGACGCGATCTCAAAAACAACTCTTTTCAAACTCCTCATGGAAGAAGAGACCCCCGACGGCGGATCTTTCAAGTGGGGCATTACGACCTCCCGCTCGTATCTGCCCAGCGACAACTCCGCGTTTTTCGACGGCTGCGATGATTCCCTCCTCGATTGGATAAGAAGGTATTCCGACCTGATATTTGAAACCGACGTCAGAGGATGGCTTGGCAGGATGATGTTTTCCGGCGAAGAAGCGACAAAAAAAGCCTGCGTCCTCTCCGGCGGAGAGAGAGTCAGGTGTATGCTTTGCAAAATGATGCTCTCGGGCGCAAACGTGCTCATCCTCGACGAGCCGACGGATCACCTCGACCTTGAATCCATCGCTGCACTCAACGACGGGCTTTCAAAATTTCCGGGGAGCGTACTCTTTACTTCGCACGACCATCAGCTTGTTCAGACCGTTGCCGACAGGATAATCTGCCTTGAGGACGGCAAAGTGACCTACAACAAGCTCATTACCTACGACGAATATCTCGACGAGATCAAGGCGGAAGCCTGAAAGGATAATCATGATTGACTTTAAGCCGGCAGTGATCGCGACTATGCTCGCCGCATCCGTCGTCCTTATGGGGTTGAACGTTTTCCTGAGCACAAGGAAAAACCCCATGTTCGCTTTTATCATGCCCGCAATATCGTTCGTTTTTTCGGTCGTATTCCTTGTTCTTAATCTCACTGTCGTTTCCGCAGACAGTTCTTCCGAATCGTTTGCCGCGGTCGTGAAAAGCTTTTTCATTTTCAATATCCCGACGCTCGTTTTTATCTTTACGTCATTAGCGACAAGATATCTTCACAAAAAGCTGTAACAAAACGGAGGTGTTAATATGCCGATCAGAATTGACAACCAGCTCCCCGCCCGAAAAAGTCTCGAGGACGAGAACGTATTCGTTATGACCGAGCTTCGCGCGGAAAGCCAGGATATTCGCCCGATAAACATAGTTTTGCTAAACCTTATGCCCACAAAAATCGTTACGGAAACTCAGATCCTGCGCCTTTTGAGCAACTCTCCCCTTCAGGTCAACGTCGACTTGCTCCACACGGCGACCCACAGAGCGAAAAACGTTTCGCAGGAACATCTCACAAAATTCTACTGCACCTTCGACGAGATCAAGAACAACAAATACGACGGTATGATCGTCACCGGCGCTCCCGTTGAAAAAATGGAGTTTGAAGAAGTCGACTATTGGAACGAGCTTTGCGAGATTTTTGAATGGAGCAAAACCCACGTCTATTCCACATTCAACATCTGTTGGGGCGCGCAGGCGGCTCTCTACTACAAATACGGGATCAAAAAATATCCCACCGAGAAAAAGGTTTTCGGTATTTTTGAGCACAAGGCACTCGACGAATACCACCCCCTTGTGAGAGGTCTCGACGAAAGATTTCTTGTCCCACATTCGCGCCACACGGAGATCCGCATGGAAGACATCGCGAGGGTGAAAGATCTCCAGGTCATCTCTTATTCCGAGCAGGCAGGCATCCACCTGCTGTCCGACATGGATTGCAGGAATTTCTACACAACAGGCCATTCGGAATACGACCGCGACACGCTGAAGATCGAATATCTCCGCGACGTGAACGCAGGGCTTCCGATCGATATTCCCGTTAACTATTTCCCGGACAACGATCCCGGAAAAGACCCGATTTTCAACTGGCGCAGCACGGCGAACATCCTGTTTTCCAACTGGCTGAACTATTTTGTTTACCAAAAGACACCCTACGACCTTGCAAATCTGTAAAACGGACTGTCGCATTCAGCGAAAACATTAAAGGCTCTGAAAATAAAAAGGATGATCGTACGTTCATTTCAACCACGATCATCCCAATAATCATTATTCTGAAAAGAAAATCGCCAAAAGCAGACACTTTAATTCGTCGTTTTCTTCTGAATACAACAGTCCCAACATTTATATTTTAAAATCTTCCGCCGAATACTCCGGCAGCTCCGCCGGGATCTTCGGTTCTCTTTTTGTCGCGTCGTAGGAAAAACTCCTGCATTTTTCGTCGCGATCCATGATTCCCTTTTTGCGGCACAGCACCGATTCCCCGTCTTCGCTCAGTTTCCCGAAGAAGCAGACATCGCACTGCTTTTTTACGTCTTTATTGTAAAGCTTTCTTTTCATCCACACACATCTCCATCGTCAATTATGCATAAAACGGTTTGGGGAATAGTTCCCTTACAAGAACAAAACCTCAGCGAAAAAACTGAGGCTTTCAGTCCGAAATGAAATCGGATTTTTCAATCTCGCTTTCGACCACTCTGCAGAGTATCATGTATAACCCGGAGCCGAAACGCCGGAATTCTTCGTCCCCTTCTTTGCCGCAAAGCATCGCGAATCTCCTGCCGATGCGCTCAACGATCCTGTCGTGTTTCCTGAAGGCGACGTAGTAGAACGTAAAGGCATCGGTGGTATCGAGATAAAACGGCCTGTCGTGCTCGATAAGGCAATCATACATGGCGTTGACGGCAGTGGTGGACAAAAGCGGCGTGCTCAGGCTCCTGTGGACAGTCGACTCGGCGGCGAACGTCAAAAGCAACCTGACCTGATAAAGAATTTTTTCATCGATCAGGTCACTGCTCATCAATTCCTTAAAATCCGCATCGTCAATGCTGTTGACGTCGAAGATCATTCCTGCAATCTTTTCGCCGAGCGAAACAGCTTTGGCAATGTTGCCGTTGTTCCTGTGGTGCGCAGTATCTTCCGCAAGTCTGATGAACGACTCCGGATCGTCCTCAGCGACTTTTTTCGAAAAGATCTTTACGTCCCTGTCTCCAAAATCAGTCATTACTTCCCTCTGCAGTTTCAGCCGCAGCAGCCAAAGCTGCAGCTTTCTTCTGCATTCTCTTTCTTCTCGCTTTGTATGCCAAAAGCTCGTCAAGATTCTTCTCCGGCATCGTGCTCTCGCCGATGGTTATGTTCTTTTTGCTGTAAAAGCCGCGGAACTCGGAGCCGCCGGTGGTAAGTATCTTGTGCTTCTTTGCAATCTTGATGATATTGTTTGTCTTTTCCTCGTCATTATACGGCGACCAAGCCTCAAGGCCGTCGAGCCCGTAGGAGATGAGATGCTCGATCTCGTCGGCGGAGAAGCGCGCAGTCTGCGCAAGCACTGCAATTCCGCCGGCCTCGTGAATGGCGTCGATGACGACCTTGGTGTCCTCATATTTGGGCTGAACGAAAACGCTTTCCTCACCCTCGGGCTTAAAGAGCCTGTTGTACAGCTCGCCGTAAATGGACAGGCAGTAGCCGCTCTCCATCAACGCGCGCATGATATGCGGGATGAAGATGTTTGTCGAACCGGCGGCGCACTTTGCAACGAGCGACGTTGTCACCGGGTATTTTTTGGCGGTGTTGATCGCCATGAACTGGCTTGCTTTGCGGCAGGCAAGGGAATTCTTCCGGCAAAGGCCCTCAAGCCTGTCCGGACTGTCGGCAAGGTAGCAGAAGACGTTGACTTCTCTGCCGGTTTCTTCGTCGACAGAAGACAACTCCACGCCGCTGATAACGCGCACTCCGTGGCGCTCTCCCAGCAGCTTCGCCCTGACGTTTCCCGCCTGACAGTTTTTGTCGGTTATGGAAACGACTTTTATTCCTCTTTTTTCGGCAAGAATGATAAGATCGTCAATACCCATCGAGCCGTCCGATAGTTTGGTATGACAGTTGAGATCGACGGACAAAATAACCTCTCCCTGTTTAAAAATAGCGTTCCTCGAACAAATCCGTCACTTTTGAGCAACAATTTGCCTGATTTTATAAATTACAAGTTTATTATAATCTAAAAAGCGATATTTTTCAAGTGTTTTATTGAAAAAGTTTTAAAAAAAGTTTAAAAAATCCAAAATTATTTGAGGAAGCCCTGAATGATCACTTCTTCGGCCTCTTCTTTTGACAATCCGAAGGTCTGTAGTTTGATGAGCTGGTCGTTGTTGATCCTGCCGATTGCCGCCTCGTGGACAATCTGGGCATCACAGTTGTTGGCGGCAATTTCGGGGATAGAGCGGATCTTTGCGTTGTCCATGATAATGGAATCGCACTGAACGTGAGCCCTGCAGAGGTTGTTGCCGACAGCTCTGGGGTAGAAAACCTGTTCGGACGTGTCCTTCGCAACTGAGCGGGAGATGATCTGCGCGCTGCTGTTTTCGCCGTTGAGGTTGACGACCATGTTTGACCTTGCGCTCTGATTGCCGTGAGTCATCAGTTTTTCAAAAATCACAAGCTTTGCGCCGGCTTTCAGGCTTGCGGTCGTTTCCCTCTGAGTTGAGTCAACGCCCTTGATCTGCACCATTTCCATCTCGCAATAGGAGTTTTCGTCCATCTCAACTTCGGTCACGGGGTTGAGGACTCTCTCGCCCGTTCCCTCGCCCTCGCCGTAGTGCTTTTCGACAGATTTAATCTTTGCATTTTTGCCGATATGGAAGCGGTGGATGCCGTCGTGTTCGCTCTTTTTTGAGCCGGAATTGTGGATGCCGCAGCCGGCGACGATCAGCACGTCGGCGTCATCTCCGATGAAAAAGTCGTTGTAAACAAGCTCCTCAATGCCCGTTTCGGTGATGATAACGGGGATATGAACGCTCTCGTTCTTCGTGCCCGGCTTAATGATGATGTCGATCCCGGGCTTGTCCTTTTTCGGCTCAATGATGATATTTTCGGTTGAATTTCGGGCGACGCCTTCGCCGTTTTTTCTGATGTTGTATGCGCCGGCGGGAATGGAATGCATATCGGCAACAGCCTCAAGCATATGGGAATCGATTTTATTCATTTGCTTTGCCCGCCTTTCCTCTGAAGTCGCAGTTTTCCTCGAACTCGTTCATAAGCCTCGGGAATATCACCCCGGCTTCGCCCCTGTCGCGGATCCTGCCGTCGGCGATGACGATGATCTCGTCCGCCATTTTCATGATCCTCTCCTGATGGGAGATGAGGACGATGCTCTTATCCTTTTTCTTCGCCATGTTTTTGAAAGTTTCGATCAGCATCGAAAAGCTCCAAAGGTCGATGCCCGCTTCGGGCTCGTCGAATATGGCGACCTTCAGATCTCTCGCCATGATGGAGGCGATCTCGATCCTCTTGACCTCGCCGCCGGAGAGCGAAGCGTCGACCTCGCGGTTGAGATATTCCTTCGAGCAGAGTCCGACGTTTGTCAGGTAGGCGCAGCACTCGTCAACGGGCAGATTGCTTCCGTGAGCAAGCGACAGGAGCTTCCTGACGGTCAGGCCCTTGAACCTCGGAGGCTGCTGGAAAGCGTAGCCGATGCCGAGCTTCGCCCTGTCGGTGACGGAGAGGTCGGTAATGTCCTGCCCGTCGAAAATAATGCTGCCCGACGTGGGTTTTTCGATGCCCATAATTAGCCTGGCGATAGTCGATTTTCCTCCGCCGTTGGGGCCGGTAATAACGGTAAACTTCCCGTCGTCGATTTTCAGGTCGATATTGTCGATTATTTCAAGCGTGTCGTTGTCGCTTGCGACTTTAAAAGAAACGTTTTTGAGTTCTATCATTTTGTCATCCCTTTTTTAGATTCTTTGGCAAAACGCACCGCCTTGCCGCCGAATATTCAATATATTTCCAACTATATATTGTACCAAATAATGCAAAAAAAATCAACTGAAAATTACATTGTTTGTTACAGCACTGCGTGCCTACACCTCATCCGCCTCGTTCCTCGGCACCTTCCCCTCGGAGGGGAAGGCATAACGCAGCCGGCTCCCCGTTTTCAGGAGAGCCGGCGATTGTTTTACAACCCTTTTCTGTTATCAGAACAAATGTGAAATGAAATAGATCACTTTATGGAAAAATGCAACGATCCTGCCGAAGAAGCCGTCGTGGACTTGTCCGCAATAGGGGCAAGCGTTGGGGTTTACAATGTCTTTGATGTGTTCACCGCAACGGGTGCAGTTGCCGTTTGAATCCGGCTTGGTATGACCGAGGGCAGAAACTGTTTCGGTTTTTACCGTTGCTCCGCAAGTTGTGCACTTGTATGTCTTAACGCCAGTCTGTGTGCAGGTCGGCTGTGTGGTAACAGATCCGCTGTCTGACGTGTGACCTGTAGCAGCTATTATTTCTGTTTTAGTGCCGTTGCATTTTGAACATATATACCTCTGACTTCCGGTGTTCGTGCATGTCGGTCTTATCCCTTCCCCGCTTTTAATCCATGAATGTGAGCATGGTGACCAAATAGCATAAAATGTTGTATCTGAGTTGCCAGAAAACGATGCACCTGACGCATAATTTGTTCCAGTTCCATTTGCCTTTGTATTCCAACTGTTGAAGATGTAGCCAGCTTTGCTCGGTTTAGTGGAACTCAACGCTATGCTGATATTTGACTGTTTTGATTGTTTTGCCGGAGCACCGGATCCTCCGTTAGCATTGTAGGTGATGGTATAAACCTTGTGCATTACCCATTCCATAGATGTGCTACCATCATAATTAAAGGTCTGAATGTTTGTCCAATTATCTGTTTTTCCATTTTCCAAGTCGACGTATGTTCCATATAACGACCGAATTAGAACTTTTCCGTTCCCGGCATCTTCAAATACCCATTTTTCTTCGGGACTATTATTGTCATGCCATAATTGGATGTTGCATCCGGACGTTGTAAATGGAGATGCGATATCCAACCACAAACCGGAATACACAGATTGAATCAAATAATAATAGTTGTTCGTATTATCTAATTTCTTTGTAACACGAAACTGTTGAACTGAATCATTGAGATCGTCATATAACTGGATATTTGCTCTATTTTCTTTAGAATTCCCTTGAATATCAATTACACGATTCTGATTACGATAATTATGGAACGTGTAAATACCATCAGCTACATCTTTTCTCCCATAAGGAGAAGTTAATTCCAATTTCCACTGTTGAGAGGTCGTACCATCAAAATGGTAGGTTTGAATACCGGTATAGTTATCGGTTGGTCCACCGGTATCAAGATACTTCCCATAAAGTGAACGAATATACACATTTCCATTACCTGCATCTTCAAAAACCCATTTTTGCTCTGTGCTTGTATTTGTATCCCAAAGTTGGATATCACATCCATCCACAGAATATGAGCCGTTTTTGTTGGCAATATCAAGCCACATTCCGGAATAAACAGATTGGATACAGTAATAGTTACCCATATTTACAACACGGAATTTTTGCACCTGATTATACCAGTTGTCAAGTAGCTGAATTTTTGCACCTCGTTCTTTGGAGTCGTACCGGATATCCAATACTCTGTCCAAATTACGCACACAGTGGAACACATATACACCTTCCGGAATATTAAATGTCGAACCGGCAAGATAAATATATCCTATTACCCCGCTTGTGGAAGTCCATCCTTCATGATAACCGTTAGACGTACCTCTATAACCGCCCTCTTTAACATAAATCTGACTGCCGGATACAGCGGTTACAAACTGAACGTGTCCATACGTTCCACTGCTTTTGACAGCTATTGAGTTGACAGCAGGCGTAGTTCCGCAGGAATATCCTGCGTTTCTTGCGCTGTTATACCAAGTTCCCGCATTTCCCCATGCAGGTAGAGCAACACCTGTGTTGTCGTAAGCCAACTGCCACGCCCACCAAGTACAGTTTGCCCAGTTTCCGCTGTCGTCTTTTGCATAATAATTGTAAGGGTTTGTTGCGCCTTCAGCGGTAATTTGTAATCCCGTAAATGCCGAAGCAACAAAGATCAGCGACAGCAAAACGCATAGGATTCTTTTTGTCATTTTTGGTTTTTCCATCCTTTTGTTCTCCTTTTTGATAAATTTTTTTGAAACAACGAGAGTAATCAACCGAAAATCTCGTCGCTCGGCTTTTGACATTCACTAAATGTCATATCAGGCGTTATTATAACATATAATTTTAATATTGACAAGCACTAAATGTCAAAGTGAGGGAAATTATATGTTCATTAACAAAACTTCCGACAACAAAAACAATATTTGCGGGAAAAATATTGCCAAATTCCGAAAAGAGCTCAACATCTCTCAAAGGGAGCTCGCCGACAGGCTCCAACTGCTCGGCCTTGACATCGACAAAAATGCCATCCAGCGCATTGAGTCGCGGCAGCGATTCGTGACCGATATCGAGCTTGTCTATTTCGGCAGAGTTTTTGAAAAGTCCTTTGAAGATTTACTTGAATAAACAAAAAAGTTACGGCTGACCGCAAATACGATCAGCCGCTTGATTTTACCTGTTTACTTTTCATCAATAATACTCATAATAGTTTTCGGCGTAATATTTCAGGTCTTCCATGGAAAGCCTCTGCGCCGAGAGAGAGATGTTCGTGATGCCGTAGATGCTCTTTTGCATCTCCATCGCGCTCCTCGGATAGTCGACCACCCAGCAGCTTTCTCCCCTGACCGTTGCGTCGATGCCGGTGATCTCGTCGTCGGGCACTTCCTTATCCTGCGCGTAGGTTATCGGATAGGTGTACTGGCTCATCTCAAAATGCACCCAATCGTTCTTCAGCGCCGCAGTGCCGAAGGCTATCATCGTCTTCTTGCTCATGTTCGTCTTGATGTACGGAGCCGTCTGCTTTATGGCGTTGAGAAGCTGGCCGTTCGTTGCGTTCGTCGCGCTTTCGATTATCGCCTTGATGACCTCTCTCTGGCGCCTTGTACGGCTGACGTCCGAGTCGGAGTCGGAATGCCTGATCCTGCAGAAAACAAGTGCCTCCCAGCCGTCGAGCTTCACAGCTTCGCCCGATTGGACGGTCTTGTGGACGGTCGTGTTGCGGATATACCGCGCCTCATACTCCTGGATCGGTACGGTAACGCCGCCGATCGCATTGATAAGCTGCGGGAAAGAATCAAAGTTTACACTGATATAGTAATCAATATCGATCTTATAAAATTTTTCGACAGTTTCGATAAGTCCCCTGTAGCCGGAATAGTAGCAGGAACCGTTGATCTTGCCATAGTTCCTTCCATCCTCGGTGTCGTAGCAGCAGTAGCTGTCTCGCATGATCGAGCTCATAACGATCTTCCTGTTTTTGCGGTCGATCGACACGATCATGATGCAGTCCGATCTGCCGTTCGTGGTATCCGTCGCGTCCCCGTCCTCGCCGACGAGCAGAATGTTCGTAACGTTTTTGCTGTCGAGCTTCTGGCCGCCGTTCTCGCTCCATTCGAGGATATATCCCTGATAGCTGGAAAGATTGGTGATGTCGCTCATCGTCGAGAAAGTCAGATTTTCGTCAAATATCTTTGAAAAATCGTTGCCTTCTTCTTCCTGCTCGGCCACGTTTTCATCGATCTCGATCTCTTTGAGCATATCGTTGGCATACCAATAGACAAATCCCGTTCCCGCGATCACAAGCGCAATGAGAACGCAGACCACGCTGATCAAAACTCTTTTAAATTTTTTGTTGTCCTTCTTTTTCGCAGCAGGTTTTGAAGCGCTCTTTGCCCCGCTGTGTGAAGCGGACTGCCTTGAAATATATATGTCGCGCGGGTCAGACCCATTCGCAGCTGCAGGACGTTTAGCCCTCGGCGGGACGCTCTTTCCGGTCCTTTGTGAATATGTCGGAGCGCTCCTGCCGTTCGCAGGCTGATTTCTTTGACCTGTTTGGTTTTCACGATTTCTGTTGTCCGCCATAATATTCACTCCCCCCGCTATGTAGTGTTATCGTTTCGTTACTCTATTTTCGCATTGGTATCTTATATTATCACACAAAATTTGTCGATTATATTTCTATTTTGTAAAATTAAAGATAGTTTACAATTAATTTGTCTTTTTGGCACTGATTTGCGCTCGGTTTTTTATGTTTTCCCTGTTTTGGCTCCAAATTTAAAATAAAATTCACATTTTAGCGTTGAATAACGGTTGACAAGCGCGCAATTATGTTGTATAATGGCACATATCAAAACAGGTAACCCCTGCTTATTGCGGAGGGAGGGAATAGAATGAGTCAGGTAAAAGTTAAAGAAAACGAGTCCTTGGACAGCGCTCTCAGACGTTTCAAAAGACAGACTTCGAGAGACGGTGTTATCCAGGAGGTTCGTAAAAGAGAACATTATGAAAAGCCTTCTGTAAAGAGAAAAAAGAAATCTGAGGCTGCTCGTAAACGCAAATTCAAATAATCCACAAAAGGCAAGTCCGGCTTATGCTGTTGGCTTGCTTTTTTCATAGGAGAATAATCATGAAATTTCCCGTTCTACAAAAACTTCTGAAAAATGACGACGCTTTTCTCATCTTCGGCGAGGTTTCGAGAAAGTATCTCACCTGCTTTTCTTCGAGCGACGGTTACCTCCTGGTCAAAAAGGATGAAGCTTGCTTTTTTGTTGACGCGAGATACTTCGAAGACGCGCAAAAAAAGATCGACTCGTGCGAAGTCGAGCTGTTCGACGGGTTTGATCGCATAAAACGTCATCTTGACGGCACTAAGAATATTATTGTCGAAAGCAATTACGTTACTCTACGGCAGTTTGAAAAACTTAAGGGAGTGTTTTCCCCCGTTGCGGTGAACTTCGGCGACGAGCCTGACGGCGAACTTCAAAGAATGCGCGCGATCAAAAGCGAAGACGAGATCGCTTCTCTCAAAACGGCACAGAAGATTGCCGAGATCGCCTTTGACGAAGCTTTGCGTTTTCTCAAAGCAGGCGTGAGCGAAAACGCCGTGGCAGCTTTCATCGAATATGTAATGCGAAAAAACGGCGGCGAAAAGCTGTCGTTTGACACGATAGTTGTTTCGGGAGCTTCGGGAAGCGTCCCCCACGGCGTGCCCGGCGAGAAAATTATCAGCAAAGGCGAATTCGTAACGATGGATTTCGGCACAGTCTACGGCGGATACCACAGCGATATGACAAGAACTGTCGTCGTCGGCAGAGCGAGCGAGCGTCAGAGGAATATTTACAACGCAGTGCTTGAAGCCCAGGAAAAGGCTATCAAAGCCGTAAAGCCCGGTTTGAAATGCTCTGACCTCGACAAGGTGGCGAGGGATCATCTCTCCGAAAAGGGTTTTGGTGAATTCTTCACCCATTCGTTGGGGCACGGCGTCGGGCTTGAGATCCACGAAGCTCCGACCGTCAGCGCAAAATGTGACCGTCTGCTTGAATGCGGGAACGTCATCACCGTCGAGCCGGGCGTGTATATCCCCGGAGAGCTTGGCGTGAGGATCGAAGACTTCGGGCTCGTGACCGAAAACGGATTTGACAATTTTACGAAAGCCGACAAAAATCTTATTGAAATAGTTTGACATCACCGGAATAATGTGGTAAAATTGGGAAAAAGAAACGCGTGTGGAAAGTTTGGTGAAAGTCCATCGCAACTGCGATTACCGTTACAGTCGGAATGCCGCGCGTTATCGTCATAGAGTATTTTGCTTTTTGAGCCAGAGGAAGCATTTGCCGCAAGTTGCTGTTTGAAAGAACGGCTGTTCTTTTGCGTTTTGCCGCCCCTTGCTCAGAAAGGGGCTTTTTTGATGCAAATAATCCCGGGTCACGGCAAAAATGCGGGAAAAAGGAGGACCGTCAAACAGCTCCCGTTGCTGTACTATCCGGGGATAAAGAAAGGAAGAATATTATGAAAACAAAAGTATTATCAATAATCCTTGCAGTTGCCGTTCTCTTCGGTGTTATGCAGGTATCGGTTTTTGCCTCAGATTCAAATGCTATTACGGTTTACTTCTCTGCAACAAGTGACGAGATTATCGTTCCGCTCAAGGCCCTTACCGTCAAAGACGGCACGGCAGAAGAATACGGATTCACCGTCAACACCGTCGACCACAACAACAAAGCTGTCAACGGAGTATCGGTTTTTGACGTTATCGTAACAGCCCATATCGTCTATTACGGCGAAAAATTCACAAAAGAAACTGCGTCCGAATATCTCGCGATCAGCGGCGGCTATCTTCAGAAAGCGTTCGGCAAACCGGCTACCGCTTCAGGTTTCGCAGTAAACGGCAAGGTTCCCCACGACGACATCATGACCTCTTACGGTTATACGGGTTATGCCGCTGACACCGCTGTTGTTGCAGCAGGTGATTTGGTGTCCTTCTACTTCTACCAGGACACAAAGGGCTATACCGACGTTCTTGCCTCCCTCGGAACAAACGAAATAACTCTCAAACCCGGTGAAAGCTATACTTACACTCTTTCCGGTTACTATGCCGCATGGTACGGATGCTACGACGACGCAACTATTGCAAGTAAAACGGAAGCTCTCAACGACGTTGACGTGTTCATGAAAGAGGCAAACGACAAGACTTTCACAAAAGTCGGCACAACGGATGACAACGGACAGCTCAAGGTTACATTTGAAAAAGAAGGCGAATACACGCTTTATGCAACGGGTGAGACGGACGCAGAATGCCCGATCGTCTACACGTGGAGCGTCGCTCACGTCACGAACGAAGTCCCCGCAAATCCCGAACCTCAGAATAACCCGTCTATAATGGAAAAGGTTGTAAAAGCCCTTGAAAACGTTTTGCAATTTGTATATAATGTAATTGTCCGCGTGGAAAGATTTTTTTCAGGCATTTTTAACATCTTCAAATAATAGAATCTCAAACGCAGCCAAATTGACACTTATTGTAAAAAATTTCAAGGGGAGGTGCAAATAATGTTTTTCGATATGATAGGCGACGTTTTCGGAGCTATCTTTGCTTCAATACTCGTTTTATTGAACGGCATCTTCCATTTCTGAGGTGATTGGATGAAAAAAATAATTTGTTTTATTTTATCGATCGCATTACTGCTGGGCGCCTTCTCGCAAGGCGCCTATGCGGTAGAATACAAGGTTGATCTCAAAACTCCGACAAGCTCTGACGAAGCTGAAGCGAAATGGACGCAAAAGTTCGGCAGCAGCTACCTTGACGCTCCCAGCAGCGTCGCTGTTGCAGGCGACTATCTTATGATCATGAGCAAATCCTCGCTCCTGAAGGTTGACCGTTCCAACGGCAAAACCGTTGCCTCTGCTAAAATGGTGAACGATCCCGGATTTACATATGTTCCCGTTTGTTGCAGCGGCGGGGTGGCATACTGCCCTTTGGACGACGCAACGATTCAGGCGTTTGACATAAAAACGATGAAATCGCTCTGGGTGTATCACGACAGCCTGGGCGGCCAGTCGCTGACTCCGATAACGGTTGAAAAAGGCAAGCTCTATACAGGCTTCTGGAACGACGAGGACAAATACGCGAACTTCGTATGCCTCGACGTGAAGGACGAAAACACGAAAAGCGAGAGCGAGGAGAAATCCCCGGATTGGACTTTCAAATCGCTCGGCGGATTTTACCGAACGGAATGCAAGATCATCGGCGACTATCTTTACGTCGGCAGCGACGACGGCACGGTTTATTCCGACAAGTCGTCAAAGGTTTATTCCCTCAACAAATCCAACGGCAAGCAAGCCGACTCGCTCGACACCACGGGCGATATTCGTTCCGGGATCTCGGAAGATTCGGGCAACATCTTCTTTGTAACAAAGGCCGGCTACCTTTACAGTGTCGGCGTTTCAAACGGAAAATTCAACAAATCCTCGTTGAAAAAGCTCGCTTTGGGCGGATCTTCGACTTCAACTCCCCTGATTTACGGGGGCAGGATTTACGTCGGCGTTCAGGGCGCAAGGCTGTCCGCAGGGTATATCAAAGTTATCGACGAAAAGACTCTTAAAGTCATTTACTCCGCCGAGGCTAACGGTTATCCGCAAAGCAATTTCCTGATCTCGACCGGATATGAAAAAGACGAGGGGAAAATTTACGTTTACTTCACCTACAACTGCCCTCCCGGCGGAATGAGCGTGCTGGTCGACTCTGCAAACCAAAAGCAGGCTGAACTGCACGACGTCTTCACCCCCGACAGCTCATGCTCCGGCTATTGCATCAGCCCCGTCGTCGCGGACGATGACGGTCCGCTTTACTTCAAACACGACTCCGGCTGTATTTTCGCAGTGGCAAAGAAGCAGAGCCGGGATCAGACAAGCAAATCACTTTTCAGGAGGATCATTGAATGGATCGTCTCCGTTTATCAGATGATCAGGCGATTGTTCGCAAGGTAAAATCCGACTTCATCAGGAAAATACCGGCGATCATCCTCGCTTTGTGCCTGGTGTTTCTCGTCTCCTGCTCCAAAGGAACGGCGTCTTCGTCAACCGCAACAGGCGCTGAACAAACAGCGCATACGTTATCAAGCGATGAGTTGACCGCTCCATCGGAAGAAGCCGGAACCACCGCATCTGTCCCCGAAGCGGAAAAAACAACGGTCAGGGAAGATGGGTCAAACGAAAAAGGATCTTCGTCCGTTTCTTCCAAAGCTTCCGCCACGAAAAAAAGCGACGAAAGCTCGACCGCGCAAGATGCAAAGACGACTTCGCCGACTTCCGAGCCGAATCGGGATCAAAAATACTGTTATCTGTCGATCGAATGCAGTAACGTTTTGAAGGAAGACAATTTTGCAAAGCTTGAGACCGTCAAGAAAGGCGTTGTCCCCTCCGACGGGGTGATACTCAAAAAAACGAAAACCGCCTTCAAAGACGGCGAAAACGTTTACGATATTTTCAAGCGAGCTTGTCAGAACAACGTCTGCTCCCACAATTGCAAATACTGCAACGGCAGGATCCAGTTCGAGACCGTCCCGAGCAACTTCGGCACCTATGTAAGGGGGATCCATTTCCTCTACGAAAAAGATTGCGGGACTCGGTCAGGGTGGATGTACAAGGTCAACGGAGTTTTCCCCGATTATGCGATCGACTACTATATACTGAAGGAAAACGACGTAGTTGAGTTTGTCTACACCTGCGAGCTCGGAGACGTTTGAATTTGATCGATGAAGAAGTAACCATTCTTTCGTTTTTTCCATATAATGTCATGAGACAACGAAAGGAGGAAACGAAAGTGGGATTTTTTAACGGTTCAAACGCATGGATTATCATCCTTGTTCTCATCTTGTTATTCAGCGAGAATAACTCCGGTTGCGGCTGCAACAGCTGCAACAACTGCGGCTGCGGCTGCTAAATAAGTATAAAAGAAGGCTGCACGGGAATCCCGTGCAGCCGATTTTTTATGGTCGATGATCATTCAAACACGAAGTATACGGTGTAGTCTGTCGCTTCGTAGGTCATCGTGCAGGAGGCGTTGGTCTTGGCGTAGCAAGTTCCGCTCTTGGATATCTTTGCCCCGTCAAGCTCGGAGAACGCTACAGTCTTC
>JAFTCG010000020.1 GCA_017454815.1 Clostridia bacterium | reverse complement strand
GTAGCACGGCAGACCTCTGCAATGTCATTAAGTTAATGAAAAGAACAATGGCAAAATCAGTAACGAAGAAGAAGACAAGAAGCCCCCGAGCGGAACAAGGCAAAAAAAGCAACAGAAAAGAAAGCCGATGAGGAATCAGCAAAAAACAATTGAATAAAAGAAGGAATTATGCTACTCTGTACATGAAGCTTTTGAAAGCATTCCGTTTATATTTTTTTCTATCAAACGATTTGGAAGGTCGGATAGGATTCATTTGTCGGAAGATGTTTTCTTCAAGCTTTAGCAGATCGATTGTTTCAAGGAAGAATTTTTTGCAGAGATTAGCGGCGACGGAGAAGTTGACTGTGTAGGAGTAGCCTTTCTTACCCTTATGTCGGATAATCGAAGCAGTGCAAAAGGCGATGAAGTTGAACATGATGGCTTTTGCAAAGATCTCCTGAAATATGAAGTCTGCTTTTTTTGAATGGGTATAAACGACGCCGAGAGTATGCTTCAGACGACGGAAAGAGGTTTCGATCCCCCAGCGCATAGTATAGAGCTGCTTGATAACCGGCAAAGGAAAAGCGACAGGGTCGAGATTTGTATAGATCGTTTCGTATTTGTCTTCGGTGATTTGAAAACGGACGATACGGAGAGGCAATTGAAAAAATTGATTTTCGTTTTGTTTTGTTTTTGTAGATAAGAAGTCAAAAACACTGTCACGGGCAAGATAGCGCAGATGATTATTATCTTGGGTATGTTCGGCTGTTCGCAGTCTGGTCAAGGTGAGATCAGGGAGAGACAGATCAAAGATGTCTTCATCGGGGAGCTTAAAAGTTGAAGCGGAACCATTGCTGGTAATATCCTTCGTGCGCAGCAGGAAGGATTGATTTATCGATTTGATATGAGCCATAACGTTAAAGGAACTGTAATTCATGTCGCCGATAAAAATCACCGGAAAATCAGACTTAAATTCCTGCAGCATATCAACGAATACTCTCGGTTCATTGTTTTTATGCAGTTTCGTGATCGTGAGATCGACGTACACTTGCTGAAGGATGTCATACAAGGAATGGACAAAGATTTCATTAAATGGGGCATTACTGCCGATACCGAAATGTCTGGATGCAAGATCCTCCTTGTCGTTTGCAATTTGCAGCCCGGAGCCATCGACAGCCAACAAACGATAGCCATAGAAGAGTTGCCGTTCCGTTGGTGGCAGTTGAAAAGAGCGAAGAAGATAATGCAACGCTTCAGAGCTTAATTTGTTGCGTTGTTGGATCAATGCTGATTCCGATGGGATATGATCCTTGTGAATAAACAAATCAATCAATTCGTTATTTAAAGTTTTACCGTTCAAAGCCATCAGTGTTTTTACGAGCGTTTTGAAGTCCAATAATCTGTGACGAGTGAAATCTCTTCCGGGATCATTAACGAAATCAGAGAGATGTTCTTCCAACTGTGATAGGCAAGTGTCAAAATGAACTGACGTGGACATTGTGTTCGTGATCATCTATTTTGTGCTCCTTTGTAATTAGAATCGGGACATCTTCTTAATTACAAAGGGTCGCATTGTCGGCATCTAAAATTCCTATGTTCGCCGACAATGCGACCGCACATTTTGATTCATTTGTCAAGCCTTTTTTTGAAAAAACTTGGTTTTTTTCAAAAAAAGTAGGACCCCTCTATTGAGGAATCCTTAACTTAATGACATTGCAGACCTCTGCCGTTTTGAATGTCGTTGTGGGCGGGCGGCATAAAATGGCGTCCCGTCCCGACGGCATTCAACGTTAATTCTCGTTGATATTCTTTACGTCGTACGTCGTCGGGGTATGCGCAGGCAAGCCTTTGCATACCCACACCGCCGCACGAAACGGCAGAGGTCTGCCGTGCTACTATGTGTGCCCGACGCCGCAGAAAACATCTCAACAAATCAGAATTTACAGAAACAAAGGAGGCCGAATATGAGCAAGATAGGCGACTTTCTGAACAGCAAGCTCGTGAAAAAGGACGTCGGCGAGCCGACGTATCTGACATGGAAAGAAACGCTTTCCTATACCGCCGGCCGCGGCGCGCAGGGTATGAGCACTTCCATGACGGCGTCGAAATACGTCAACGCGTTTTTGACGAAAGTGCTTGAGATCGATCCGAACGTTACGGCGAGGATCCGCCTTTACTGCGGCATTTTCGACGCCGTCAACGACCCGATGATGGGCGTGATCGTGGATAAGACGAGAACGAAATACGGCAAGATGCTGCCTTATATCCGTGTGGCTCCGTTTTTCGTCTCGCTGTTCATGATGCTGTTTTTTATCGGCGGCAACAATCTCCCGTACGCGGCGAAGATCGCCCTCACCGTGTTTGCCTTCGTGGGTCTAGACGTGACCTATACCGCCTTCGACGTGCCCATGGGCGCGCTCGCTTACAGCATGACGCCCAACGGCGTGGAGCGGACCAAGCTCTACGGCGTCGCCTCGATCGGGCGGGCGATCCTCGGCGCGATCCCGGCGGGGCTGGTCGCGTTCGCCGCGTGGCTGCCGTATTTTAAAGAAGACGCGAACCTCGGCAAGGCGTATCTCGTCTCGTCCGCGTTCTCGGCGGTGTTTATTATCCTTCTGACGCGTCTGACGTTTCATAATTGCAAGGAACGTTACGAGCACCACGAGGATACGCCGTCGATCAAAGACTGCTTCCGGCTTCTTTTTACGAACCGGCCGCTGTTAATGCTGTTTTTGTGCAATATCATTTTTGTTCTTGTGAAAGTGCCCGAGCAGGCGTCGTTCTTCTTCGCCTATGACGGCATGTTCGCGCCGAAGTATAACGGTCATCTCGACGTCGTGAAAGCGCCCGGCTCGTTCCTCGCGGGGATCTTCGTGCCGATGATCAATGAAAAGCTCGGCAAGCGCGCCGACTCGAAAAAATTCTTTCAGGTCTGCTGCGCGCTCGGCGTTGTGCTGAATGTTCTTTACGCGCTGACGACCTATAACGGCATGATCAACAAGCCCGCGGATCAGGCGGTCTCGCTGCCCGTCGGTATTCTCGTGCTCGTGTTCTCCGCGCTGGTCACCTTCCCGCTGGAATTCAAGAATCTCATGCAGAAGGAAATGGAAGCCGAGACCGTCGATTACGTCGAGTGGAAGACCGGTCAGCGCGTGGAGGGCGTGATGCTCTCGATCATGAGCTTCACCGGCAAGTTTGAGAATACGCTTTCCTCATACATATGCATGAAAATTCTGGGTATTACCGGTTACACCGATCACGCGTCGGATTCCGGCTCGGTGGTGCAGAATCTCGCGACGCGCAAAGCGCTGTTCGGCATGACGACGCTTTTGCCCGCGCTCGGATATCTTCTGATGCTCGTGCCGATGATTTTCTACAACATCACCGGCGACAGCCACCGGCAGATGGTGAAGGAGATCGCCGAACGCCGCGCCGCAAGAGGCGAGAGCTTTGAGGACGCCGGGTAAAACCTGATTCGTCGGGCTGCGAAG
>JAFTCG010000004.1 GCA_017454815.1 Clostridia bacterium | reverse complement strand
GGATTTTACCGTTGTCAGCTTTGAGGACGCATTTGAGGATCCCGCAAAGCTGAAAACAACGCTCGATTCAATCGAGAAAGGCGCCCAGGCCGCTTTGAGCGAAGCAGTAAAAAGGTTTGTGAAGGACAACATCAGAACGTCGTTTGACGTTGTGCTTGACGGCGAAAGCTTTGCCGTCAGGTCGTCGTGCAGCATTGAGGACGGCGACAAAGACAGCTTTGCAGGTCAGTTTGACACTTATCTCAACGTCAAGCGTGACGAACTTGACAAGAGGATCGCGGATTGTTTCTTCTCGCTTTTTAACGAGAACGTGATGGACTATATCTTCGAAAAAGACATCCGCCCGGACGACCTGCAAATGAATGTGATCGTTCAGAAAATGGTTTCGTCCGAGCTTTCGGGGATCGTGTTTTCCGCCAATCCCCAGGGGCTTTTGAACGAGAGCGTTATCGTCGTGGGCAGAGGGCTCGGGGAAAACGTCGTGACCGACAGGGTCGATACGACTTCCTACTACTACAACCTCACCGACAAGGTGTACTATTTCGAGGGCAAAGAAAACCTTCTCGACAGGGAACAGGTCGAAAAGCTCATCGCCGTATCGAAGGACGTTTGCGCTTTGCTGTTTAAATATTCCGACATCGAATTCGGCATCGAAAACGGCGAGATATACGTCCTCCAGGCGAGGAAGATCACGACTCTCGACAGCTCATCCCCGCTGATTTTCGACAACAGCAATATCGTGGAAAGCTACCCCGGAATCAGCCTGCCGCTGACGGTTTCTTTGGTCAAAAACGTCTATAGCGGCGTTTTTGAGGGCGTGACAAGGAGGATCTTGAAAAACAAAATAGAGCTTTCAAAGCTCACAGACGTTTTTCATAACATGGTCGGCTCCTCCAACGGCAGGATGTACTATAAGATCAGCAATTGGTATACCCTCATCAAATATCTGCCGCTGTCAAAAAAGATCATCCCCGTTTGGCAGGAGATGCTCGGGGTCAAAAACAAGAGCTATGACGAGGCTGAAAACCGCATCGGCTTTTTCACAAGATCGTGCGTATATTTCAACACTGTGCGCGAGATGCTGACCGTGCGCAGGAACATGAGCGATCTTAACGAAAAGTTCGCCGTCATCTTCAAATCGTTCTATGAAAAAATCGACCGTTGCAGGGATGAAAAGGAGATAGTTGCGCTTTTTGAAAAGGTCGAAAAAGAGATCTTCTCCTGCTGGGACGTGACTCTCATCAACGACGTCTATACCTTCGTCTTCACCGGACTTCTCAAGTCGAGGCTCAGGAAGAAATACGATGATTTTGAGCAGCGTGCGAATGACTATATTTCAGGCATTTCAAACGTTGAGAGCATGAGACCCGTGCGCGAGATGATAGAGCTCGCCTGCGAAAAAAGCGTGCTTTCGCCCGAAGAATATGGGAAAAGGTTTGACAGATACATCCATCTTTTCGGCGATCGAAATCTTGAGGAACTGAAGATCGAGAGCCCGACGTTCAGGACTTGCCCCGAGCTTCTGGAGGAAAGAATCGAAGAATATTCAAAGGACGCCCGAAGGCTGGAGTCGATCCGCAAAAGCGTCAACCTTTCTGCGGCGGAGAGCTTCGGGAACGAGGACTTTCTGACGAGGTTAATTGCGAAAAAATGCACCGCCGGTATCAGCAACCGCGAGGTGTCCAGGCTAAACCGCAGCCGACTTTTCGGAATGGCGAGGAAGATGTTCCTGTCGCTGGGCGAAATATATGCCCGTCAGGGCGTCATCGAAGGAGCGCAGGACGTTCTCTACCTGACTGTCGACGAGATAAAGAACGCCGTGATAGACAAAACGAGCCTTAAAGACGCGGTGAAGAAGCGAAAAGAGGACTACAGACTTTTTAACGCTCTTCCGGCTTATACAAGGCTGGTTTTTGAAAAAACGGAGTTTGACAAACACCATTTTGCCGTCAACAGCCAACGGTACTATCAGAACGACAACGTACTTCACGGAATACCGTGTTCGTCGGGGATCGTTACGGGTGAGGCGCTCGTTGTCGAAAACGTCGGCGACGCGGTGAACGTCGAGGACAAGATCCTTGTCACAAAAATGACCGATCCCGGCTGGGTTTTCCTGCTTGTCACGGCGAAGGGGGTCATCAGCGAAAAAGGTTCGCTCCTGTCGCACACTGCGATCATCTCCAGGGAACTGAAAAAGCCCGCCGTCGTCGGAGTTGAAGGCCTGCTCGACACTGTCAGGACAGGCGATACGCTTGAACTTGACGCCGTCAGCGGAACTGTGAAAATTTTAAAAAGAGGAACAAACGGTGAAACTTGTCAGGTTTGAAAACGAAAAAAAATACATAAAAGACTTTCTCTCGCTCGGCAGAGAGCTTTACGGAGAAAACTGCGTCCAGGACGACGGTTTGACAAAACAAATACTTCTCAAACAGCATCCGCTGTCGAAATATTTCAGCTCTTTCAACTTCCTTGTTTATCGGGAAGCAAAACCGGTCGGCAGATTCGTCATCACTTTTTACGACAACGATCCGGCGGCGTATATCGGTTTTTACGAATGCGAAGACAACGACGAAACGGCGAAATACCTCTTTGACAGCGCCGCAGAATTTGCAGGGGAAAACGGTCGTGAAAGCCTTGTCGGGCCCGTTGACTGCTCTTTTTGGATAAAATACAGGCTCAAAACCAATATGTTCGACAAGCCTCCGTATACGGGCGAGCCGTATAACCTTGAATACTACAAAAAGCAGTTTTCAGACAACGGTTTTGAAACTGCCGAACACTACACTTCCAACGTCTACGACAGCATCGGAAAAGATTACGTCAACGAAAAGTTTGAGGAAAGGTTCAGGCTTTTCTCCTCCCAGGGGATAGAGATCAATAGCCTTGATATATGCGAATTTGAAAAGAGAATAACTGAGGTTTACTATCTTTTGACCGACCTTTATCGTGATTTCCCCGTGTTCAGGAAAATCGAGTTGGACGACTTTCTGGATATGTTCTCGTCGTTTAAAAAAGCGGTAGATCCCCGGATGGTGAAGCTCGCTTTCAGCGACGGCAAAATGGTCGGATTCTTCATCAGCGTCCCCGATTACGGCAACCTTGCGAACAACCTGAATCCGGCGAAACTGCTGAAATTTATGCAGATCAAAAAATCCCCGAAACGCTATATCATGCTCTACATGGGTGTCGATCCAAAGTTCAGGGGATTGGGAAAAGCCATGGCATATTCCGTCCTCAGGGAGCTGAAAAGCCGGGGCGCATCGGGCGTCGGAGCGTTGACGAGGGACGGAAAAGTGACTCAGAACTATGCCGAAGATCTGATCGGCGACAGATATGAATACGTCCTTTTGAGGAGGAAAATATGACCGTCAGCATAAAAAACGTCGTGAAAAATGCTTACGACAATTGGAAAGAGAAAAATTTCGCCGTCGAAAAATCGGACGGCAGGAATATCGAAACGACATATGGAGATTTCCTGAAAAAAGTTGATGGCGTTGCGTCAGGGCTTATCGGGCTTGGCTTGGAGGGAAAGAACGTCGTTCTCATCTCCGAAAACAGCGTCGACTTCTGCGTTGCCGATCTTGCGATAACCGCTTTCGTTGGAACTGTCGTCAATGTAAGCTGCCAGACAAAATCGCAGGAGCTCGCCCAGGTGATAAAAGTGACCAAATCGAGCGCGGTCGTCTACGGCGGTGTTCCCGCGCCGGAGATCGAAAAGATCAGAACGAGTTTTCCGGACGTCATGTTTTTGCCTTTGGGTGAAACGGTAGGATGTTCCTGCCCGGGCGAAAAGTTGTTTGATTTTGATGAAAAAGATGAAAACGTCTGCTCAAAGATCATCTTTTCCAGCGGCACGACTTCAGAGCCGAAAGGCATAATGCTGTCGGTGAAGAACATATTCTACGGCAGGAAATATCTCCAGATGAGAGCACCGTTTTTCAGCACGGACGTGATGTTCCTGTGCCTGCCGCTCCACCACACCTATGCAAACGTCTGTCTGCTCTACTACACGCTGTTGTCGGGGCTCTGCCTTTATTTTTGCAGCGACAAATCGGCGATCGCCCGTGAATTGCTCGAGATCCGGCCGGATCTGTTCTGCGGCGTGCCGATGATCTACAGAAAGCTCTATGAAGTGTACGGCGACAGGATAGGTGAGGCGTTCGGGAAGAATATAAGATATATGTTCTCATCCGGCGCGAAATTCGATCCCGAGCTTCGCAGGATTTATAAGCAGGCGGGGCTGCCGCTCGTTGAGGCATACGCCCAGACGGAGACCGCCTCCGCGTTCAGCATCGAATATCCGAACTTTGACGATTTCGACAGCGCCGGGACAGTGTTCGAAGACCTTGACGTAAAGATCAAAAACCCGAACGAAAATGGCGAGGGTGATATAGCCGTAAAGGGCGACAACGTCTTTTTGGGCTACGTCAACAACGAAAAGCTGACCGCGAGCGTGTTTGACGGGGAAGGTTACTTCCTGACAAACGACGTCGGCTATCTGAAAGACGGAAAGCTCTACATCGTCGGCAGGAAAGGCGACGTCATGATCGGCGAAAACGGCGAAAACGTCTACCCGAGGGAGATCGAAAAACAGCTCAGATCTTTGAGCGACGACGTCGTAAAGCTCCAATCCGGCATCGTCGACAACAAGCTGTATTACAACATTTTCGTCAAAGAAGGCGCCGACCTCGACGTTGAGGAATTGGTCGAAAAATACAATTCTTCGGCCACAAAAAAAGATATGATCAAGTTCTTTGAGATCACATTTACGAATAAAGATAACATGAAGGGATAGCAAAATCTGTCTTTGGGAAAAACATAAAACAGACTCTCACAAAAAAATATTAAATAAAACTTGATTTTTTCCGCATTATGTTATATAATCTATCATGTCGTTTGCGACAGGCCGAGTTTCGTACTCGGAACACATTTTGCCGGTGTGATGGAATTGGCAGACGTGCTGGACTCAAAATCCAGTGGTGGCGACACCGTACCGGTTCGACCCCGGTCACCGGCACCATAATAGAAACCTCTTTTGTCTACCACGACAAAAGAGGTTTTTTCGTGCTTTTCGGGCGCAAAATAGGTAAAATTAAGCAAAATAGGGCGTTTTTAGCATATTATCGGGCTTAAGAGCAGCATTTCGACTGTTCTGAAGTCTGATTTTTTCATTTTCAGGGCAAAAATGCTGGTGTACTTTTTGCGTTTCTTTACGCTACAAAGGACACTAAAAAGTGTTTAGGGTGCTGGGCTTGAACCATAGGCTAATCAACTTTTAACGCAAAACAAGGAAAAATAGTAGGCTAAATGAGTGATATGAAAAACCGGTTTGTAGTGTTTGATAGACTTCTACAAACCGGAATCTGTCAGTCTGTTGTCTATGGATGAAAACGCAATCTTTTATATGCAACCTCTAGCAGCGTAATATTCAGTACGGCAAAAAATGTGAGATATATCGGCATAATCCAAATGCCGACGTTTTGCTGAATAAGTCCGAATACAGTCGGCATAAGAGTGGCTCCGGTATACGCCGATGCCATTTGAAGACCTATTACCGGGGCGCTGTATTCTTCTCCGAAATTTGCCGGCGCCATATGCTGGATCGCAGGATAGATCGGTCCCATACCCGTGCCGATGATAAGAAACCCTACTGCTGCGATTATATATGTTTTTACGGGAAGAATTACGAGAATAATCCCTATAAATTCGACGATAATACCGATTCTGATCATCTTCCTATCTCCGAGTTTATCGGAGATAAATCCGGCAATCAGCCGTCCGAGCATCAGTCCTCCGAAAATCAGCGAACCGAAAGCGGCAATAAGTTCGTCGCTCATGCCCTCCTTCGTCCCCGCAAAGTAGCTGGACGTCCACAAAAAGCAGGTCGCTTCGCCCGCGCAATATGAGAAAAAGGCAATGAGCGTAAGAATGACTCCCGGCACTTTCAGCGCCTGTTTTATCGTCGCTGTTTTTTCTTTCAGTTCGTCGTCTTTTTTCTTGTTTACCTTCCACGCCGGTAAAGTCAGCACGCAAACGGCAAGGATCGCGGTCTGAAGATATGCCGTCCAACGGTAGCCCTGATTCCACTTCGCATATTTCAGCGCAAGAGCCATAATATTCGGGCTGATGATCGCACCGAGTCCGTAAAAACAATGCAGAAGATTCATCACGCGTGAAGAGTAGTGGTTTGCAACGTACTGATTCAGCGACGCGTCTATCGATCCTGCGCCTAGGCCGTAAGGCATAGCGAAGAGAAACAGCATCCAGTATGCGCTCGAAAATGAAAAACCCAAAAGACCGATCACCGTCATCGCGACAGAGACGATCACTATCCACTTTGTTTCTATTTTTCGTATAAGTGACGGACTTGCAAGCGAAGATATGATCGTCATTAGAAATATCGTCATGGAAACATATCCCGCAAACGACGACGGAACGCCTAAAGATGTTTGCATCGTAGGCCATGCTGAGCCTAGCAGGGAATCCGGCAAGCCGAGACTTACGAATGATAAATAAATGATTGCTATGAGTAAAGATGCCATAAATGATTATCCCTCTGTTTACATCTGTATTTTACGAAAGACGCTTGCCGTTCTTTTTTTCGCAACGTTAAGAATTGGTGTGTTTTCATATTCTTTGCCCACACAAATCTCGATTTGTCGATCTCTTTTCTTTTACATTATACTCGAAAAATGTGAATTTTTCAATCCTTTAACGGGAAAAAGAGCCCGCAAATCGTTGTGTATCAACGGTTTACGGGCTCTGTTCCTTATCTAACATATTCCTTTTTTACGCTTACGCCGCATTTGAACTCGATCTCCATTGCATCCTCCCGGATGATGATCTGTTCGACTACCGACCGCATGATCGCATTGTCATCCGCATCCATGACGCTGCCGTCCTTCAGCCCTCTTTCGAAGTTATCGAGGATCGCCTTCAGCGCGGTATATTGGTTCGTCGCCTGCTGCGCTTCGTCGCGCTCCGCCTCAAGCGTTTTCATCTGCTCGCCGTACTCTTTGACCTTTGCCGCGTAGTCCGGAGCGCTGACCTCCATCCGCTGCTTCGCCTTATGCAGCGCGAGCACCGCCTTTTGGATCCGGATGATCGCTTCCTCGATCTCGCGCAGCCGTTCCGTTTCGCTGTTGCCGCAGGCACTTTCGATCGTTTCCTTTACCGAAGCTATGACATCGTCGGCATCGTCGGTGATCTCCTTGATCGCTGCTTTGTACGT
>JAFTCG010000019.1 GCA_017454815.1 Clostridia bacterium | reverse complement strand
CTTCATAAATGCTTCGATCTTGTCAAAGGGAATGATATCCGTCTGATCGTAGAGGTCTGTATGCGACGCGCCGGGGATGATATACAGCTCTTTGTTGTACGCGTATTTGCTGTCCTTCACCATATCGGCGTAGGCGTCGCGGCTCATATAGCAGGAATGCGCTTTGTCGCCGTGGATCATCAGTACGGCTGAGCGGATCTCTTTTGCGTAGGTGAACAGCCGAGTATTCATAAGCGAAGTACCGGTGCTCGCCGTCCAGCCGTCGTTTGAGTTCAGAGAACGGGGATGATATCCGCGCGGCGTTTTGTAATACGCATGGTAGTCCTTGACGAAGTACGGCGCGTCATCCGGCAGGGGATCGACCACCCCTCCGGCTCTGACATATTCGCCTGTTTTGTAGTCCAATGTCCGCTGCGCGTTGACAGCAATTCGCGCCTGATGCCGCGCTTCCTCGTTGTCGGCGGAGTCGAAGTACCCGTTGCCTGCCACGCGGGACATATCATACATGGTGGACGTCACCGTCGCTTTCACTCTCGTATCGACGCAGGCGGTCTGCAAAGCCATGCCTCCCCAACCGCAGATGCCGATGATACCGATGCGCTCGGGATCGGCGTTTTCCTGCACAGAGAGAAAATCTACCGCCGCCTGAAAGTCCTCTACGTCGATATCCGGGGAATGCATTGCTCTGGGAAAGCCGCCGGATTCGCCGGTGAAAGACGGATCGAAAGCGATCGTCAGAAAGCCGCGTTCCGCCATCGTTTGCGCGTAAAGTCCCGATGACTGCTCCTTGCACGCGCCGAAGGGTCCGCTGACGGCGATAGCGGGCAGTTTTCCTTCCGCGCTTTTCGGTACGTACATATCCGCCGCAAGCGTGATCCCGAAGTGATTGACGAAGGTCACTTTTTTATGTTCGACCTTTTCGCTTTTCGGGAAGGTCTTGTCCCACGCCTGTGTGAGATTCAGGTTTTCTTTTTTCATAATGCTCCTCCAAAATGGTTGATTTATCTTTGTTTTTGTGTTACAATCTTATTGTAATACCTAAACCTGACTTTATGTCAATGGTTTTTTGTTAATTGGAGGAAAAATTTTTATGTATACCATTGGTCAAGTTTCGGAAATGTTCAATCTGCCTATTTCAACGCTGCGTTATTATGATAAAGAAGGGCTCTTCCCCGGAATGGAAAGGCAGTCCGGTATTCGCAAATTCAGCGAGCGCGAACTGGAAGCATTGCGCGTGATCGAATGCCTGAAAAAATCCGGGCTTGAAATCAAGGACATCAAGCAGTTTATGGCTTGGTGCGTTGAAGGTGCTTCTACTTATCCCAACCGCAAGGAACTGTTTGAAACAAGAAAAACGATCGTTGAAGCCGAGATGGTGAAACTTCAAAAAACGCTCGACATGCTGAAATTCAAATGTTGGTACTACGATACCGCTATCCACGACGGGAATGAAGAACGGTTGAACGAAATGCTCCCGGACAAACTGCCTCCCGACATTCAAAAGCTGTATGATAATGCGCACAAATAAAAAAGGTCCTGTTTGTGTTAGTTTTCTGTGTTTGGTGGTTCAAATCCTTCCATCCCGTATATTTTTGGTGTTCTTTGCAGAGCAAAGAAACGCAAAAAGTACACCAGCATTTTTGCCCTGAAAACAGAAAAATCGGGCTCCGGGGCAGCGATCGATCGCTCCGAAGCCCTATTTTGCTTGATTTTGCCTTATTTTTGCCCAAAACCAAAGACTCCCGTACTGCTGTCATCGGCAGCGGGGAGCCTTGGTTAATGACCTCAATCCATCACGACAACGATCTTTCCGTCAACACCTTTTTCCTGCGCTTTAACGGCCTGCTTTATGTCTGAAAACCGAAAGGAGGCTCCTATAAAAGGGGTAATGTTGTGCTCGTCGATAAAAGCAAAAATCCTGTCTATTGTTGCCTGAGTGGGATAGTTTGAGAAAAAACCTGTGAGATAACATCCGTTCGGTATTTCCTTT
>JAFTCG010000018.1 GCA_017454815.1 Clostridia bacterium | reverse complement strand
CGCCTGAACGGACGGAAACAAGCAGCGGATTGTCGATGTCGCCGAACTTTTTGCCGGTGATACCTTCCATCTTGTCGATGTATTCCATGATCTCCGCCTGGATATCATCGTTGATTTTTCTGCCGTCCTCATAATACTGAGTACAAGCCTCCGTTGTGATCGTGAAGCCCTGGGGAACGGGAAGACCGATGTTGGTCATCTCGGCGAGGTTAGCGCCTTTACCGCCGAGGAGCTCACGCATGTTGGCATTACCTTCAGAGAAAAGGTACACGAATTTTTTTGCCATTTTTGGTTTACCTCCATTTTATATTGGTTTTTTTAAAAAACTTGTTCACCCTTCCGAAAGGCCTGCCTTCCGAAAGTTCAAAATATTATACCATATTATACCGCAAAATTTCAAATATTTCGCAGCAAAAAAATGACGTTTGGATTTAGAAATTATGTCAAATTATGCCGCATATTTTATACACTTTCACCAATAAGATCCAAAAGGTTTACAAAAGACGCTTGATGGAGTATAATTGTCGGAAAAGGGAGGTAATTTTTTATGGTAAAGCATATTGTGTGTTTCAAGCTCGGCGACAACAGCCCCGAAAAGTGCCTTGAAGCGAAAAACGTTCTGATGAGCATGGTCGGAAAAGTGCCGACCGCGCTCGACATCAACGTCGGGATCGATTTTCTTCATTCCGACAGGTCGTGCGACATCATCCTCGAAGTTACTCTCAAAGACAGGAATGCCCTCGAAGAATACCAGAACGACGCCTACCACTGCGAAAAAGTCAAGCCTTATATGCACTCTGTCCGAACGGCGAGCTATTCGGTCGATTACGAATTCTGAAAAATGAGCCGGATCGGTCGCGCATTCTGTCGCCGCAGACGAGCTTTCGGGACACCGCTTAGGCTTCAGGAAGAAAAAACCGCATCATATTTTCAAATAATGTTGTCAAATTGTATTGACAAAACGAGAAAAATAATTTAAAATTTACGTGTTAAAGTTTTGTCCGTCAAAAAGCGAAAACCTTTTTCGGCGGGCGTAAACCATTTTTAAAAGTGAGAGGAGAAAAACAAAATGTTAAGGATCATTGCATTATTACTTGCGTTTCTCATGACGCAGTCGGCGGGAATCTTTTCGTCTTCTACGAAACAGACCGAGGGCGTTGCGAAAACTGCCGCCATCACCGAAGCTGCCGCCAGCAATCCGGTAAAGGATAAGAAAGTCGGCGATTTGGTAGGCCTTGGTTCATACCCGACGAAAAAAGTCACGGATACGACGCTTATTAAAGCGCTTGACAAGGTCGATGTTTCGGCATGGATATCCTACGGCTATTACAAAAAATCCACCGACCCCAACGTCGGCATTGTCCAGGAATCGGACTATATGAAATTTGCCGATATTTCTTATAACGGCAAAAAGTACCGCGCCGTAAGGTTCAGCCAGTTCAGACCCGTCAATGCTTCGATAGAGTCCAGTATCATTAATGACAACACTTATCAGAACGATAACGGTTACAGCGTTGACACCACTTACTACTTCGAATACGAACAGATTAGATGGATCGTTATCGATCCCGCAGAGGGCTACCTCATCTCCCAGAGCCTTCTGGACAGCCAGCCTTTCAACAACTACAAGGAAGTCAAAGGCGGTTACTGTTACGGCGATCCCTCATATACGACCTACGCCACGAACTGGGAGCATTCCTCTTTGAGGGAATGGCTCAACAACGATTTCTATAACACCGCATTTACCAATTATGAAAAATCACTTATCGGCGTTTCGCACATTTCAAACAAATCTACCAACACCGATTACCCCGATAAATTCAATTCCGGCGCGACCCATGACAAGATCTTTATCCCGTCCGCATCCGACGTTACCAACAGTGCCTACGGTTTCAGCACAAATCCGTCCGAAAACAGCACCTTGAGAACTGCCTTCGGAACCGACTATGCAAAATGTCAGGGTCTTGAGGTCAATACCGGAGGCAAATCTTCCTGGCGTCTTCGCACATGCGTCAGCGACTTTAACATCTGGTATGTCAACTATGCCGGCAACATGAGGGATTGGGCCAACACCGAAAGCTCTGCTCTCGGCGTCAGGGTTGCGCTTAAGCTCGATCCTCAGAACCTGAAGGCGAAAGTTACGTTCGATCCGTGCGGCGGCACTGTAAGCGAAACGTCACGCGAAGTTGAAGTCGGCGAAAAAATCGGCACATTGCCTACTGCGTCTCTTGCCAACAGCACTTTTGAAGGCTGGTTCAGCAAGGCTGACGGCGGTTACAAGATCACGTCGGACGAGATAGTCGACGAAGACGTTACTTTCTACGCGCACTGGTACTCACAGCCTTCCAAGCTTATTATTGAATCTCTGCCCACCAGGCTCAACTACGGTATAGGCGAGCAGTTTGATTACACCGGCGTAAAGCTTGCGGTCGAATACACAGACGGACGCAGGAGCGCTATCGATGCGCAGAGCACTGAGCTCGTTGGATTTGACTCGTCCAAGCCCGGCACCGTTGACGTTCATTTCAGATATGTAATCGACGACGTAACCCTCGACAGCAATTCGTTCAAAGTCGACATCGGCAAGCAGGTCACAGCTATTTCTATCGTCACCAAGCCAAACAAGATCGACTACGTTCAGGGTGAACATTTTGACCCGACAGGCATCAAGGTTACAGCCCTGTTCGACGACGGCACCGTTGAAACTGTCACAAATAGCGTAACCTACAGCGATTTCGACGACGCTGCTACCGGCGCCAAGAAGATGACCGTTTCCTACGAATACAAGGGCAAGGTCGTCACGGCGGAATACGACTATTACCTTGCGCCGAGAGTCGAAAGCATCAAGATCACGTCGCTTCCCACCAAGCTTGTATACGAATTGGACGACGCATTCTCCGAAGCGGGACTTGTTGTTGAGGCAACGTACGCTGACGGCACTTCAAAAGCTATCAGCAATTACACCTTGACCGGATTTGACTCCGCTACCGTCGGCAAGAAGATCATCACCGTCACTTACAACTACGGAACCCAGACGAGAGTTTCCAGGTTCAGCGTAATGGTCAAATAACCAAAAAACAAATACATTTTTTCCCGAAAGAGTTTATCGCCCTTTCGGGATTTTTTTGACCGCACCTACGGCGGAGATTTGCAACGCAAATACTTGACAAATCGAAAAAACGGATGTATAATTGATTCACAAAAATAAATAATGATTCTGGAGGTAGAATAAATGAACGGATTTTTGAAATTTGTAGGTGCGCTTACGGTTATCGCAGGAATTGCCGCAGCTGTTTATTATGCAGTGACAAAGTTCCTTCTGATTGAAGATGAATGCGATGACTGCGATGAGATCAGCTGCTTCGACGAGGATGAATTCGTCATCGACGATTCCGAAGATGAGGAAGAAGAAAAGGCTGAAGAAGCAGACGCAGAAGAAGGAGAAGAATCCGAAGAATAAAGCGCTTCATTTTGACGTTTTCGTCCGGATGCTGCTATCCGTTTTAGCTGAATTTGATAATCCGACTTGCTTGAATAGTAAGTCGGATTATATTTTTCCCTATTTTTCCTTTGGTTTTGCGACGAACGACACCGCAAGACCGCTGAGCAATGCCGCAGTGATTCCTGCCGCGCCGGACGAGAGCGGCCCCGTGATGATCCCGATCCATCCGTCCTCACCGATCGCTTTTTTCGTGCCCTGGGCGAGAACGTTGCCAAAACCCGTAAGCGGTACGTTTGCACCGGCGCCCGCCCATTTTGAAAGCGGCTCATACAGCCCGACTCCGCCGAGGACAACTCCCAGCACAACGAACAAAACGAGGATCCTCGCAGGCGTCAGCTTTGTTGTGTCGATGAGTATTTGCCCAATGACGCAAATCAGCCCGCCAATTAAAAATGCTTTCAAGAATATCATTTGAATTTCCTTTCGCTCAATTTCTCAGTTTTTTCAGTATCAACAGCGCTTCGCCTACGGTCAGCGCTGCAGCGCTTATGAGGATCGCTTTTTCCGCGACGCTTACCGCCTTCAGCAACCTTGAAAAATAAACCGCTTTTTTCAAAAAGACGACCGCCTCCTCCAAACCTTCTTTATCCATTTTCATCCTCCCGACAAAGTAAAACCGCGTGCGAAACAGCCGGGATCGACTGTCCCTCGTTTGCGGATATGGTCGACATCAGCGCACCCGTTGCGGCGACGAGAACTTTTTTCAGCTCGCCTTTTCGCATCAGACCGAGGATATGGGAGCCAAGCACGCTCGCACAGCATCCGCATCCCGACCCGCCGGCGTGAACGTCCTGTTTCTCGCGCTCAAAAAGCATCAGTCCGCAATCGTTATGGACACGCGAAAGGTCTATATCATATTCTTTCTGCATGATCTCACGCAGCAGCTTCGTGCCGATCTCGCCGAGATCTCCCGTCAGGATGAGGTTGTAGTCGTCCGGGGCAGTGTTCGTGTCCCGAAGGAAATTTGCAATCGTATCCGCCGCGGCGGGAGCCATTGCGGCGCCCATGTTGTTTGCGTCCTTGATGCCAAGGTCTGTGATCTTTCCTAATGTGACGTATTTTACATACACCGGGCTTTCGCAATTCTTTTTGAGGACAAATGCGCCGCAAGCCGTTGCCGTCCTCTGCGCAGTCGGAGGTCTCTGGGAGCCGTATTCAAGCGGAAAGCGGAACTGTTTTTCGGCGGAGCAAAAATGCGATGACGTTTCAGCCACTGCGATCTCCGCCGCGCCGCTGTCGACGAATACTGCCGCCGCCGCGAGGGACAGAGCTATCGTGGAACACGCACCGTAAAGCCCGAAAAACGGTATGGAAAACTCCTTGACGCCGAAGGATGAAGCGATGCATTGGTTCAAAAGGTCTCCCGCGAAAAGCAGGTCGACGTCTTTTTCGGAGATTTTCCCTTTTTCAAGAGCTTTGCGGACAGTTCTGCTTTGGAGCTCGCTTTCCGCCTGTTCCCAGTTTTCCCTGCCGAAGAGCGCATCCTGCTCGATCTCGTCAAATTCTTCTCCGAGCGGCCCCTCGCCCTCGTTTTTCCCGACGATCGCCGCCGAGGAAAGGATCTTCGGTTTGTTCTCGAGCTCGATCGTGTTTTTGCCTGTTCTTTTTGCCATAAAAATCACCTCATAATTACAGTTTTTCGATTTGGGCTTTCAATACAGCTTGAAGATATAAACAATAAGCCCGTAGACAAAAGCAGCGGCAGTGCCGTAGACAATGACAGGCCCCGCCATCTTAAAAATATTTGCCGCCGTTCCGAGAATATGCCCCTCGGCGGTGAACTCCATCGCCGGAGAAACGACCGCGTTGGCAAACCCCGTGATCGGGACTATCGTGCCTGCGCCGGCGTGCTTTGCGATCTTGTCAAAAACGCCGATGCCGGTCAGAACGGCGGTGAGAACGATGAGCGTTATCGACACGCAGATTTTCGCGTTGTCCTCGCTGAGCGAAAAATAAATGCTGTAAACCTCAAAAAGCCCCTGCCCGATACAGCAGATCAGACCGCCGATGAGAAACGCTTTGAGAGAGTTTTTCAATTTCGGCGAAGGCGGCGAGGCTTTTTCAGCCATTTTTGAATACTGTTTTTTGCTGATTGACAAAAAAATCACTCCTATCGGAAATATTTTTTCCGACAGGAGCTTTAATTATTCCAATGATTATTCCAAATAATCGTATCCTTCTTCTTCAAGAGCTTTTTTGATCTCTTCGTCGGGCAAATCTGCGTTGAGCTGAAGCACCGCAGTACCTTTTGCGCAGCTGACCTGAGCCGATTCGACCTGATCGAATTTTTCAAGCCGCGTTTTCACCCTGTTTTCGCAGTGGCCGCACATCATGCCGCCGACTTTTACGGTTTTTTGCAACTGTTTCACTTCCTCTCCGGCAGGTTTTGGAATCGAGCGCTCGGTTTCCGGCAAAGGCGCAATCTCGCCCTTTTTGAGCTTGAAAAAGTTGAGCCTTAAAGCGTTGGAAACGACGAAAACGCTCGACAGGCTCATTGCCGCTGCGCCGATCATCGGGCTGAGGCTGACGCCAAGGGAGCTTATAAATGCTCCTGCCGCCAACGGTATGCCTAAACAATTATAAAAGAACGCCCAAAACAGGTTTTCCTTGATATTCCTGAGCGTTGCGCGGCTGATCTTCAGGGCGTTGACAACGTCAGTCAGCCTGTTGGAGACAAGCACAACGTCGGCGGAATCTATCGCAACGTCAGTTCCCGCGCCGATGGCGATCCCGACGTCTGCGCTCATCAGCGACGGTGCATCGTTCGTTCCGTCGCCGACCATCCCGACAAGTCCGTTTTCCTTCAGCTTTTCGACCCAAGCCTGCTTTTCGTCGGGCAGAACGTCGGATATTATCCTTTCGATCCCCGCCTGTTTGCCTACGGCTTCAGCGGTGTTCTTGTTGTCTCCGGTGAGCATCAGAACTTCAACACCCATCCGGCGAAGCTCCGCCACAGCCTGTTGGCTGTCGTCCTTGATTTTGTCGGCAATGCAGATCATCCCGATGACAACCCCGTCCCGGGAGAAGAAAACGGGAGTTTTCCCCTCGCCGGAAAATGAATCGTATTTTTCTTTGATCTCGTCGGTGAGGGACGCATTTTTTCCGATATATTTAAGGCTGCCGCCGTATGCTTTAACGCCGTCAACAGTGCCGCTCAGCCCGTTGCCGAAGGAAGCTGCGAAATCCTTGACTTCAAGGATCCTTACGTTTTCACGTTCCCCTTTTTCGACGATAGCCTTTGCAAGCGGATGCTCGCTCATTTTTTCAAGCGAGCAGGCGATCTCCAGAAGACGTTTTTCGTCTTTCCCAAAAGCGATAACGTCCGTCACAGTCGGCTGACCGCTTGTTACTGTGCCTGTTTTGTCGAGGACTACCGTTTTAAGCTTTCCTGCGTTTTCAAGGCTTTGAGCGTTCTTGAAGAGGATGGAATTCCTTGCCGCAACACCGTTTCCGACCATTATCGCGACGGGAGTCGCAAGCCCGAGAGCGCAAGGGCAGCTGATAACCAGCACGGAGATCGCTCTCTCGAGAGCAAAGCCGACTTCCTTCCCGACGATCAGCCAGACTGCCGCCGTAACAGCCGCAACGATGAGCACGGCGGGGACGAAAACGCCGGCAACCTTGTCGGCTGTTTTTGCAATCGGAGCTTTTGTCGCCGAAGCGTCGGAGACCATTTTTATGATTTGTGAAAGAGTTGTGTCCTCGCCGATCCTCGTCGCCCTGCATTTCATATATCCCGAAGTGTTGACAGTGGCTGTTGAAACGCTGTCGCCGACAGCTTTGTCAACGGGGATGCTCTCGCCCGTCAAGGATGATTCATCGACCGCGCTGCCGCCCTCAACGACTACGCCGTCAACAGGTATTTTTTCGCCCGGTTTAACGACAAAAATGTCGCCGACTTTTACTTCGTCGACGTCAACGCTGACCTCTGCGCCGTCGCGGATCACGGTCGCCTGCTTTGAAGCGAGCTCCATCAAACCTTTGAGGGCATCGGTGGTTTTACCCTTGGAGCGCGCTTCGAGCGTCTTGCCGACCGTGACGAGAGTGAGTATCATTCCCGCCGATTCAAAATATAAATTGCCGAAATAATGCGAAACGTTTTCGCCGGCATTGAGCGCATACAAAGCGAGAAACAGTTCAACAGTGCTGTAAACGAACGCCGCCGACGAGCCGAGAGCGATGAGCGAATCCATGTTCGGCGCAAGATGGAACAGACTCCTGTATCCGTTTGTGAAAAACTTTTTGTTGATCAGCATTATCACCGCGCAAAGGATAAACTGGGCGAACATCACAGCCGTGTAGTTGCCGGAAAACAACGGGGTATTCGCGTGCGCCATGGAGAGATACATCAGTACCGCCAGGATTATGACAGACGAAACAAGACGTCCTCTCAGCGCTTTGATCTCGCCGTCACCCTTCGGCTGCGCTTTAGCTTTTGCGCCCTTGAGCTTGGCGTCGTATCCCGCTTTTCTGACGGCGGAGATGATCTCGCTGTCGGGCAGACTTGTTTCAACTCTCATCGAATTTGTCAGAAGGTTGACGGAGCATTCCTCAACGCCGTCGAGCTTGCCCACGGCTTTTTCCACCCGCGCGCTGCATGCCGCACAGCTCATGCCGATAACGTCAAATTGTTTCATCTTTCCACCTCCCAAGGTTATCTTACGCTAACATGATACCCTTCCGCCTTTTAAAAGTCAAGTTTTTTTAGGCAAAACTGTTTGACAAAAGATGTTTAATTCTATATAATCATACCAAAGGGGCGTATATCAGAATGATTTGCGAAAACGACGTTAAAATCCTCAGGGAAAAACAGGATTTGCCGGATGACAAACTGAAAAGTCTGCTGTCAACCGACGAATTTGACCTCGTTTTGGCAAAAAACGCCGACGAAGTCAGACGTGAGAACTACGGCTCAGACGTATATATCAGAGGGCTCATCGAATTCACGAATCACTGCAAAAACAACTGCCTTTACTGCGGCGTGCGAAGAGGCAACAGCGACGCCCAGCGCTATCGGCTCGGCAAAAGCGACATCCTCGCCTGCTGTGACGAAGGGTATGCTCTCGGATTTCGGACTTTCGTTTTGCAGGGCGGCGAAGACCCTCACTATACGGACGAAGTTCTATGCGAAATCGTTTCGTCGATCAAGAAGAAATATCCTGATTGTGCCGTAACTCTTTCTGCGGGCGAAAGGTCGAAGGAAAGCTACAAAAAGCTCTTTGAAGCCGGCGCGGACAGGTATCTCCTGCGCCATGAGACAGCGAACGTTGAGCATTACGGGAAGCTTCATCCTGCCGAGATGAGCCTTGAAAACAGAAAAAAATGCCTGTTTGAGCTCAAAAAGATCGGCTACCAGGTCGGCTCGGGATTTATGGTCGGCTCGCCCTATCAGACGAACGACAACATTGTTGAGGATCTGCGATTTCTTCAAAAACTTCAGCCCGATATGATAGGTATAGGCCCGTTCATCCGTCACAGTAAAACGCCGCTGGGTGAATTTGAAAACGGCAGCGTAGAAATGACCTTGCGGCTGATCTCGATCCTTCGCCTGATGTTCCCGAAAGCTCTTATCCCTGCCACTACAGCACTGGGAACGCTCAAAAACGACGGCAGAGAATTGGGGCTGAAATCAGGCGCGAACGTGGTCATGCCGAATCTGTCGCCTGTCGAAAACAGGAGAAAATACGAAATTTATGAAAACAAAATATGCCTCGGCGATGAAGCTGCGCAGTGTATTGAATGCCTGAAAAGCAGAGTTAAAAGCGTCGGCTACAACATCGTCGTTGACGTCGGCAACGCAAAAACCAAAGAATGATCGGTGATAGATTACACCGGGGAGGAACAATATGGACAATCATTTCGGGCTTATGCTGGACTGTTCGCGCAACGCTGTTTTTACGGTCGAAAGCGTGAAAAAATTAGTCGTATATATGGAAAAAATGGGCTACAACACCCTCATGCTCTACACGGAGGACACCTACGAAGTCAAGGGCGAGCCTTACTTCGGCTATCTGCGTGGCAGGTATTCATCGACTGAGCTGAAAACGATCGACGAATTTTGCATTCAGCACGGCATCGAGCTTATCCCCTGCATCCAGACTTTGGCGCACCTCAACGCCATTTTCAGGTGGGACAGGTACGATCGTGTCAAAGACGTCGAAGACATCTTGCTCATAGACAGCGAAGAGACTTGTGAACTGATCGAAAAGATGATCTCATCCGTTGCCGAGAATTTCACTTCAAGGATTATTCACATCGGCATGGACGAAGCGTTCCTTGTCGGACTCGGTTTCTATCTGAGAAAACACGGTTTTACAGACAGATACGAGCTTCTTCACAGACACCTTGAAAGGGTAAAGGACATCTGCAAAAAATACGGCTTCTCCCCGATGATGTGGAGCGATATGTTCTTCAACCTCACAACGGGGGCATACTACGTCAAGGACCCCGACGACATAAAGAAAGAATTCTCCAAATACGTTCCGGAAGAAGTTTCTCTCGTCTATTGGGATTACTATTCAACCGACAAAAGCAAATACGATACCATGATCAAAGCTCACAGAAATTTCGACAGACCAATATGGTTTGCCGGCGGCATCTGGACGTGGGTGGGCTTCCTGCCCAAGAACGGCTTTTCCATCAAAGCAAGCATGGCGGCTGTACAGTCATGTATCGACAACGGCGTTGAAAATATGATGTTCACCCTCTGGGGCGACGACGGCGGCGAGTGTTCGCTTTTCTCCGTTCTTCCCGCAATATTTTACGTTTCGCAAATTAAAAAAGGCGTGGAAGACGAAGAGGAAATAAAAAGAAATTTCAAGGATATGTTTGGCATTGATTATGACAGCTTTATGCTGCTCGATCTGCCCGAGATAAACGGAAGCGAAGAAGTGACAAACCCCGAGAAATATATGCTCTACAACGACTATTTTTTGGGAGTATATGACCCGATCGCAGTTGACGGACTCGGCGAAAAATTTGCCGAAGCGTCGAAAAAACTCGACGAACACGTTGACGAACAGACATACGGTTATCTTTTCAGATTCACAAAAGATCTGTGCGACGTGATGGCGGTGAAATATGATCTTGGTATCAGGACAAGAGAACTTTACGGCTCCGGCGACAGGGAAAAGCTGAAAACCGTTCTTCCCGACTATGAAAAAGTCGAAAATCTGCTTGAAACATTGCTGAGCGATTTCAGGAAAATGTGGTTTGCCGAGAAAAAACCTTACGGCTTTGAACTTCAGGAGGCAAGGATCGGTGCGTTGATCACAAGAACAAAAAGCTGTAAAGAGAGATTGGCTGACTACGCAAACGGAAAAGTCGAAAAAATCGACGAGCTTGAAGAAGAGCTACTCATGCCTTCGGCATTTGTCAAGCCCGATTTCAGAAAGACTATCTGCATAAACAGATGGAACTTGAGCTTTATCAATAAGACGGGATTTTACAATCTCTGATGATAAAAATTTGCCCTGATTTGCAAACGCAAGTCAGGGCATTCTCTTTACTTTAACAAGTTGTTGTGATACAATTATTTTTGTAATTATTTATATGACGTGAGTGAGATATGAAAAAGCTTGTTTTATTCCTGAAAAAAGAGCCGATGCTGCCTATCGCTTTGATTGCGGCGGCGGTGTCGCTTTTTATCACTCCGCCGACAAAACAGCTTCTGACGGCGATCGACTGGCGAACTCTCGGCACGCTTTTTATGATGCTCACCGTTCTGGAGGGATTTAAACAGGAAAACGTGTTCCGCCCACTTTTGCGTCTTACGGGCAGAATCGGCACAATGGCGGGGTTGTCGCTTTTTCTCGTGTTCGGCGTTTTCTTCTGCTCAATGTTCGTCACAAATGACGTTTCGCTGATAATTTTCGTCCCGATTACAATACTTCTTTTCCGTGCGGCAAAGCAGGAAAAATACATTTTGCCCGTGATATCAATGGAAAACATCGCCGCTATCCGAGGCTCGTTGCTCACGCCGTTCGGCAGTCCGCAAAACTTGTTCATTTACGGACAATCGGGAGTATCGGCTTTGCGTTTTGTGAAATTCATGTTTCCGATATGGATAATATCAGGCGTGCTGCTCGTCTGTTTCGTGCTGTTTTTATACCGAAAAGATCTGAAGCTGACAACAGGGCTTCGTCAGACGGAAATAGCCGGAGAATGGCAAGACGACCGAAGGAAAAATCGCTTGGTATATATCTGCCTGTTCGTGCTCGTCCTTTTCGTGATCGTCAGCCGCACGAAGTTTTGGTATATCGCGGTACTTCTTGTCGCCGCCGCAGTTCTGATAACAGACAGAAAGTTGCTTCTGAAAACCGACTACGTGCTGCTCGTCACGTTTTTGTGCTTCTTCGTTTTCTCATCTTCCATCGCTTCAAACGAGACTGTTGCTTCATTTTTGCAAAAAATCATTGCAGGGCGCGAATACTCAGGCAGTATCCTTTTAAGTCAGGTGATATCCAACGTGCCTGCTGCGATCGTGCTCTATCCGTTCAGCCGCAACACAGGCGCTCTGCTCTACGGGCTTGACAGCGCAGGGCTTGTTTCGCTCATCGGTTCGCTCGCTTCCGTGATAAACTACCGCATTTACGTCCGCGAATATCCCAAAAACGGCGGGAAGTTTGTCAAAACATTCACTCTCGTCAGCCTTGCGTTCTTCGCTTTCGTCGTTCTGCCGGGCTATTTCATCAGCCTCAACACCGCTTTCTGACATTTTCCGGTGTCCGACTTACAAAATAACAGCCAAAAAGAAGCGTGAGCCGTCGGTCAAATTCGGCTCACGCTCTGTTTTTATTATCAAACGGTTTATTTCACGACTCATCGCCTTTTGTATGCCGTCCGGTCAATTCTTTGATTTTCCCGATGATCGCGGCAATCAGAATAAAAAACAGCGTTCCCACCGCCGCTCCGCACAGGTCGATGAAAATATCTTTCGCCATGCACGCTCTGCCGGGGACAAAGATCTGGTGGATCTCATCGCTGAGGGAATAAAGGAACGAAAAAATCAGCGTTGCAACGGGCGCGATCCTGCCGAGCGAAACGAAAAACCCAATCTCCGCCGCCACTCCGAGCGCACAGAATTCGAGCGCATGCGCCGTTTTTCTGATGAAATTCTGGTTCAGCGTTATATGAAACACCTTTTCCAGCCAATCCAGAAGTCCTCCGCTGACCTGAGCAGATTCGTCGGCGCCCTGGGCGGAAAAGCAGAATATTATCACCATCACCGCGACCGCGGGTAACCACGCCGCGATCTTTTTTAACGTCTCTTTTTTCATCAGTCAACTCTCTTTCCGCCGGCAAACACAGGGACTGTTCCTGCCCTTGTAAGGTAGATTCCGCTGACGTTTTCAGCCAGCGCAAGATATGCCTCCTCGTCAAAAACGGGGTAAGCGACGCCGTTTTGAAGGATGTTTTCCTCGGCTATTTTGCACTTTTGCGCCATATCCGAAGCATTGTAGGCGTATGAAGCTTCTTTCACCGCGTCGTCAAAATTCAGCGAAGTGTAGTTGAAGATCCTGTAGTTGCCGCTTTGGGTGAAAGATGCAAGGTAATCCGCCGCAGATTCAAAATCGGTATTTGTGCATGTAAACGCAACGTCAAAGTCGTCGTTTGCTATCCTCGCATTTATCTCCTCGACGCTGAGAGGCTCGATCTTAATCGTTATCGACATTCCGAGATTCTTCTGCCAATCCTGTACAAGCTTTCTCATCCCGTCGTCCAGATCCGTCGGGCAAAGCAGGGTTATCTCCACGCTTGTTCTGCCGAGCTTTTTGAGCCCCTGTTCAAACATTTCGCGGGACATCTCCGGCTCAAATTTCAGCCCTGATGCCGTGCCGGCAAGGGAACGGTAGGTTTTATCGCCCACCATGCAGACATCCGGAACAAAACCGTCGGCATAGCCTACGGCATAGTCCGGAATATCGAGCTTGGCGACGTCAATTGATCGGCAAACTGCACCCCTCATCTCGCTCGAGGAAAAAACTTCGCCGGAGCAGTTGAAGCAAAATGCCCAAATGCTGTTGAGGTAGGAAATGTAGCTGATTTTCTTTTCTTTGATCTGCATCTTGCCCTCAACATTCAGCGGGCAGGCATCATAGACTCCGGTCTCGAGCTTGTTTATCCTCGATTCCTCGGAGGAGTTGACGTACAGGTAGACGTTGGCCGGCATTACGCTGTCGGCGTTTTTGTAGTCGTTGTTTTTCGACATCTGAATATATGTACCGTCGGAGTGATCGGAAAGATAAAACGCTCCGTTGCAGATGATATATTCGGTCGAAAGGCCGTACCTTCCCTTTGTGGCGAGGAAAAATTCCTCCCTGCACGGCATGGTCGCGCCCGTCGTCAGAGCGCTCAGGAAAGTGTCGCACGGGCTTTCGAGCTTTATCTGAAGCGTCAGCGTGTCAACGGCAGTAACGCCCAGCTCGCTCGGAGTTTTCGAGCCGGTCGCAACTTCGGACGCATTTTCAACAAGATAAAGCCTTGAGTCGGCTCCGGCGTTGGTCTCGGGGTCGAAATATCTCCTCATCCCAAAAACAAAATCCTCCGCGAGAACGCTGCTGTTGAATTCGCCGGATGAATATTTTTTAAGCACCTCAAACGCTTTTTCGCCGATATGCCACTTCGCCTGCGGGTCGATGTGGAAGGTGTAAACAAGTCCGTCGGAGCTGATCTCCCAGCTTTTTGCGGCGCCGGGCACGATCACCCCGTCGCGATCGTATTTCACAAGCCCCTCAAAGCAGTTTTCGGCGATTATCCTCGAAGCCTCGTCCGAAGCGATCTGCGGATCGAAGCTTGAAGTGTCGGAGTAAACCGGATAAAACAGGTTTTTCCCCGTTCCTTTGTCGAATAGGGTGCAGGAGCTAAAAGAGGTAATAACCAGGCACAATGCCACCAGAATTGCAGCTGTCTTTTTCATAAAACTCTCCGTAAAATCATTGTTGTTTCAAGCTTGGGTTTAATTATACCATAATTGCGCAATATATTCCACTGTTTTGGTAAAGTTTTCTTTCAACCTTCAACAGCTTCGGGCTTGCCGCATTTTTTGAGTTGAAAAAATCTTTCGCTTATGATAAAATGGTTGCCGGATTCCAATGACACGGAGGTATGACCGATGAAAGAAAATTTTGTTGTGATCTTGCTTTTTCTGATAAACACTGCAATCGTGATCTTCTGCTTCATCAGCCTTAGAAAGCAGAAGAACGACGGCGACGGCTTGCAGACGCTTGAAAAAAAGATCGACCTCATCGACCAAAAAACAACGTCGCTGGGCGCAGGCCTCGATCTGCTGACAAAGCAGTTTTCGGGCGAGCTTCAAAAAAACAGGCAGGAGCTTTCCGAAAACCTGCTCATAATGCGGCGCGAGATGGGTGAGAGTCTTAAAACGATCAGCGATTCACTCGACAAGATGACAAAGGAGAGTTTTGAAAACAGGCTGAAAATCTCCGACACGCTTTCAAAGAACCTTGAAGCAATACGCCAAAACAATTCCGAACAGATCGAACGCCAGAGCAGGATGGTCAACGAGTCCATCGCCAACATGCAGCAGTCCAACGAGAAAAAGCTCGACCAGATGCGCGAAACGGTTGACGAAAAGCTGACTCAAACGCTCACCACAAGGCTCGACAGCTCCTTCAAGACCGTTTCCGAACAGCTTGAAAACGTGTATAAATCGCTCGGCGAGATGAAAGAGCTTTCGACCGGTGTGACCGACAACGTCACTTCGCTCAACAGGGTGCTCACCAACGTCAAGGCGAGAGGCACTTGGGCGGAAGTTCAGCTCGAAGGCATTCTCGACCAGACGATCCCGAACATGTACGACAAAAACGTTGCCACCAACCCGAAGAGCATCGACAGAGTTGAGTTCGCTGTGCGTATCCCCTCCGGCGACAGCGATGAGATCGTCTATCTCCCGATCGACTCAAAATTCCCGATGGAGGACTACATCCGCCTTTGCGACGCTTCTGACAAAGCCGACGCCGAAGCGGCCGCGCAGGCAAGAAAAATGCTCGAAAACTCCGTTCTCGCCCAGGCAAAATCCATCTCCAAGTATATCAACACCCCGAACACAACGCCTTTCGCGATCATGTACCTGGCAACAGAGGGGCTTTATGCCGAGATAGCCTCGTCGAGGAGCGGCATCACGGAAAAACTTCACACCAATTTCAACGTCATGGTCGCAGGGCCTTCGACGATAACTGCCCTGCTCAACTCTCTTTCAATGGGATTCCGAGCGGTCGCCATCAACGAAAAAGCGGCGGAGGTCAGGAACCTGCTTTCAGCCGTTAAAACTCAGTATGACAAATTCGGCGTGCTCCTCGATAAGGCGAGGAAAAAGGTTGACGAAGCCGGTAAGACTCTCGGCGACGCGCAGGACAGAAACCGCATCATAACAAAGAAACTCAAGAACATCGACGTCCTCGATTATTCCGAATCCGACCGGATACTCGGCATCGAAGAAGGTATTTCCGAAGACGACGAAGCGTAGACAATTTTTAGAAAAAGCCTTAATACTATCCTGTGAATAGAAGAGGTTGGGCTGTCGCTTTTAGATAAAACCGACGTTTTTTCTTTCAAAGGCTGTAAATAAAAACAGGATGATCGCAGTTGTATTGATATAATCCCCATAGAGTAGACACTTGAAAAAACAAAAAGTTTCAAGGACTACACTATGGGGGTAAATTTATGTCAAGAAGAAAGAACAAGAAATACAGCAAAGAATTGAAGTTAGAAGCAGTGCAAGCGTATCTGAATGGGGAAGGAAGTTATGAAGCATTGCGAAAAAGATTCGGAATATCTAGTTCAACACAACTCAACAACTGGGTAATGTGGTATAATGGTCATAAAGAATTCAAAAAAAGGCGAGGAGCCGGAATGGAGATATATATGACCAAGGGAAGAAAGACAACGCAAGAAGAACGGGTTGAGATCGTAGCTTTCTGCATTGAACACGGAAAAGATTATCTGTTAACGATCAAAACATACGGAGTATCATACCAGCAAATATACGCATGGGTGAGAAAGTATGAAGAGCACGGGATAGACGGGCTGATAGACGGAAGAGGAAGAACGAAGCCGGTAGAAGAAATGAGCGAAGTCCAAAGGCTTTGCATGGAAAACAAGATATTAAAAGCACAACTCAAAGACGCTGAAATGGAGAACAAGCTGCTAAAAAAATTGAGGGAGTTGAGAGGAGGCGATCAATCAGCGGAGTAAGGCAAGAGGATTACTACAAAGCCATACAGTACATACACATATCGGAGAAATATCCTATTGCAAAACTATGTAAGTTTTTAAGTATCAATCGCTCCGCATATTACAAATGGCTGAAACGTACTCCGAGCAACAGGCAGCTTGAAAACGAGAAAATCGTCAAATGGATAAAGGAGTTGTACGAAGAACAAAACGGGATACTGGGATACCGACAGATGACGATCACAGTCAACCGTAAGCACAACGTTCATTACAACAGGAAACGCATCCGCAGATTGATGCAGATACTTCACTTGAAGTCGGTGTGCAGAAAGAAACGGTACAATTACATCAAATCAACACCCGAAGTAACTGCAGAAAACATTCTGAACAGAGATTTTCATGCGGACAGGCCAAATGAGAAGTGGCTAACCGACGTAACTGAATTCAAGTATTATGTTGGAACGGAAGTTAAGAAAATCTATTTAAGCGCAATACTTGATCTGTACGACAAAAGGATAGTTGCGTACAAAATCGGAGATAGCAACAACAATGCGCTTGCGTTTGAAACGTTTGACGAAGCAGTCAGAACAAATCCGGATGCTCATCCCTTGTTTCACAGCGATCGAGGTTTTCAATACACAAGCAAGATCTTTTACGCCAAACTCGTTGCCGCAAATATGCAGCAGAGTATGTCACGTGTCGGCAGATGTATTGACAACGGCCCGATGGAAGGGTTCTGGGGCATCCTCAAATCCGAGATGTATTACCTGAGAAAATTCACGAGACCATCCCAAATATTGTGTAAACCTCCAATGTGGTGTAGAATAGAAACAACACAATGGAGGAAATTTTTATGTCAAAAAGAAATCGTAGTCCCGAAGAACAAGCAAGAAGAGAAAAAATCAGAGAATTGTTGCAGCT
>JAFTCG010000017.1 GCA_017454815.1 Clostridia bacterium | reverse complement strand
GGCTCAACAAGGATTAAACCATGGAAAACGATCTTCACGACATCATATCCTCGCTGAGCCGGGAGGATATTGACAACCTCAAAGAAGTGGCTCAATCTGTTTTCGGAACAGATGAAAAGCCGGGCGGCAGCGCAGATCTTCCCGATCTGTCCTCGATCGATCCGAAAATGCTCGGCAAAATTACAAGCGTAATGTCGATGCTCAACAAAAAAGATTCACGAGTAGAGCTGATCTCCGCGCTCAAGCCGTTTCTTTCGTCTGACAGACAGGTCAAGGCGGACGAAGCGATGAAGATAATAAGACTGTTTGAGCTTATCCCTATTTTAAAGGAGCAAGGCTAAAGACATGAAGGACTACTCCTACGGCGAGATTGCAGGTATGCAGATGAAAGCCCTTGAGGACGCACGCGAAATGAACAGCCGTTCAAGTTTTCCGAAAGAGGAAAAGCCAAAGGACGACCGCTGCGACTGCGAAAACTGCAAAAATTACAATTGCGATAAAAACCCGTCCAAAAAGCAAAACAGTCTTCTTGGCGGAGTTGACGACGAAAAGCTGCTGCTGCTGGCGCTGCTGCTCATTCTTTCAAAAGACAGCAGCGACAGGGGCATGCTTATTGCTTTAGCGTACATACTGATGTGATCATCTTGTGATTTTTTCGAATTTTCCGCCTGTCACGGCGCACAGCTTTTCAGGCTGCACCTGAAACTGACAGCCGATTTTTCCTGCGCTGACAAAGATTTTTTCTTTATCCTTTGCAGATATGTCAAAAACAGTTTTATACTGCTTTTTCATCCCGACAGGGCTGCATCCGCCGCGGATATATCCCGTGACCTTGTTGATATCCTTGACGGCTATCATCTCGACGCTTTTTTCTCCTACGCAGCTTGCGGCTTTTTTCAAGTCAAGCTCCTCAGCCGCAGGAACGACGAAAACATAATATTCCTGACTCTTTCCCCTGGTGACAAGCGTTTTGAAAACGACATCCACCGGGGCGCCGAGCTTCTCGGCAACTGTCACGCCGTCAATGGCTTCCTTGCATGGATAAGAAACCACGCTGTATTCAACGCCGTTTTTGTCAAGTATTCTCATTGCATTTGTTTTGTCATTTGACATTATTCTTACATCTCCATAAGAAAGCGGACTGCCGTCAGCGACAACAGTCCGTTGATTTTAGCCTTTGTGATTGTTGTGCGGTCTGCCGCCTCTGCCGCCGTTTCTGCGCGGTTTGTCAGATCTGGGAGCGTCGGAAATTTCGTTTTCCGGCACAAGACCTTCAACTTCGATAAGAGCTTCACGACGGGAGAGATTAAGCCTGCCCTGATCGTCGATCTCGCGTACCTTAACGATAACCTCGTCGCCGATATTGACAACATCTTCAACCTTGTTGACTCTCTTGACATCGAGGTGGCTGATGTGGACAAGTCCCTCTTTGCCGGGAGCGATCTCAACAAATGCGCCGAAGTCCATTATTCTTGTGACAACGCCTTTATAGATCGAGCCGATTTCGGGATCATTGGCGATCGTTTCAATTATATTAAGAGCGCGGTTTGCATCGTCAATAGCAAGCGCTGAGATGAAGAGCGAGCCGTCTTCCTCAACATCAACTGTACAGTTGCATTCCGCGCAGATTTTCTGAATAACCTTGCCCTGCTTGCCGATGACTTCGCTGATCTTATCAACAGGGATCTTGGTTGTGAGCATCTTGGGAGCATATTTGGAAAGCTCTTTTCTCGGCTGGTCAATAACCTTAAGCATAACTTCGTCGAGGATATATACTCTCGCTTTATGAGTCTTTTCAAGAGCTTCCTTGATGATCGCAGGGGTAAGTCCGTGAACTTTAAGATCCATCTGAATGGCTGTGATACCCTTATGAGTACCGGCAACCTTGAAGTCCATGTCGCCGAAGAAGTCTTCAAGACCCTGGATATCGACCATTGTCATGAATCTGTCGCCTTCGGTGATAAGTCCGCAGGAAATACCCGCAACAGGAGCTTTGATCGGCACGCCTGCCGCCATAAGCGAAAGCGTAGAGCCGCATATCGAGCCCTGTGAAGTTGAGCCGTTTGAGGAGAGAACTTCGGAAACGACCCTGATGGTATAAGGAAATTCTTCAACAGACGGAATAACGGGTACAAGAGCTTTTTCCGCAAGAGCGCCATGACCGATCTCTCGTCTGCCGGGGCCTCTTGAAGGTCTTGTTTCACCGACCGAATAGGACGGGAAATTGTAGTGGTGCATATATCTCTTGGAAGTTTCGTTGTCAATGCCGTCAAGAAGCTGAGCGTCGCTGACAGGTCCGAGAGTTGTAACGGAAAGCACCTGAGTCTGTCCTCTTGTGAACATACCTGAGCCGTGCACGCGGTCAAGCAGATCAATCTCTGCCGCAAGAGGTCTGATCTCGTCGATTCCTCTGCCGTCAACACGCTTGCCCTCGTCAAGAAGCCAGCGGCGAACAACATATTTCTGGAGCTTGTACAGGCAGTCGTCGATTTTTTCGGCCATTTCTTCATATTCTTCATCGAACTGCTCATGAACTTTTTCATAAACCGGCTTAAGCCTTTCGTCGCGGACAAGCTTGTCGTCCGTGTCGAGTGCAGCTTTTACGTCGTCGATAGCAAAAGCCTTGATCTTCTCAAACATTTCTTCAGGCGGATCGTTTGACGGGAAATCGACTTTTGCCTTGCCGACTTCTGCTTTAATGCCGTTGATAAATTCAACGATCCTCTGATTTTCTTTGTGAGCAAACATAATGCCGTCGAACATTGTTTCGTCGCTGACTTCGTTTGCAGCAGCTTCGATCATCGCTACAAGGTCGGCAGTTGACGCAACGGTAACATACATTTCGCTCTTTTCTTTTTCCTCGGCAGTGGGGTTGATGACAAATTTGCCGTCAACAAGTCCGACTACTACGCCGCTGATGGGGCCGTCCCAGGGAATTTCGGAAATTGAAATTGCGATGGAAACGCCGAGCATTGCGGTAATTTCGGGAGAACAGTCGGGGTCAACGGACATAACCGTTGCAACTACACCGACATCATTTCGCATATCCTTCGGGAAAAGCGGTCTGATAGGACGGTCGATAACACGGGAAGCAAGGGTTGCTTTTTCGCTTGCCTTACCCTCTCTCCTGTGGAAAGAGCCGGGGATCCTGCCGACTGAATAAAGCTTTTCCTCAAAGTCGACTGAAAGCGGGAAGAAGTCAACGCCTTCTCTGGGCTTTGCGGACATGGTTACGGTGCAAAGTACATTTGTTTCGCCGTAGCGAACCATTACTGCACCTGAGGCAAGACCTGCCATTTTGCCGATTTCGGCTACAAACGGTCTGCCTGCGATCTCGGTTTCAAATTTTTTGAAATTTTCAAACATTTCTTTTTTCCTTTCGTTTTCCGGGAAACTCTGAACAATCGATGTATTCAGACCGCGAAAAAATATCAAGCAGGGTGAATACACGAGAATCTTTAGAGGTTTCCTTATTATTTTTTACGAAAGACAGGCTTTAGCAATAAATCCAACGGCTGTTTTCACCGTCGCTCGATTTACCGCTAAACGCCTTTTTCGCCTTCCGTTTTTTCCTTTAAATAACGACAATAAGGCAGACAGGTTGCCCTGCCTGCCCCGTATTTCCGATTATTTACGGATGCCGAGTTTCTGGATGATCGCACGGTAGCGTTCGATATCCACCTTCTGAAGATAAGCAAGAAGATTTCTTCTGTGACCTACGAGTTTGAGAAGACCGCGTCTTGAATGATGGTCCTTCTTGTGCACCTTGAAATGCTCGTTAAGGTCGTTGATCCTCTTTGTGAGAACAGCGATCTGAACTTCAGGTGATCCCGTGTCGCCTTCATGAAGGGCATACTCTTTGATGATTGCCTGTTTTTCTGCCTGTGTCATGTTTTTCACCTCGTTTAAAAAATTTTTCTGTCGTTGCAAATCCCAGCAACAGGCAGGTGAAACGCCCTTTGGGCTTACTCCTGTTTCCGAGAAAAGAACTCAGCACCGAATACTATAACACACTTTTTACAATTTGTAAAGAGTTTTTTTGTGTGTCTTAAATTTTTCTTTTTTTGTTCATATGTGTGGGCGGATATTATCTGCCCGCTGTCACCAAAAGCTTCGTACTTACTTATTGTAGGGGCGGATATCATCCGCCCGT
>JAFTCG010000016.1 GCA_017454815.1 Clostridia bacterium | reverse complement strand
CCACACACCTGAATTGTCCGGTATTGCCTCAAAAGGGAGTGAACACAATGTACCGTATCAGAGACTTGCGCGAAGACAGAGATTTACGTCAAAAGGACGTTGCAAATGCCATCGGCGTTGACCAGCGTTCTCTATCAAATTATGAAACGGGTAAGACTATCCCCGATGCGGAAACGGTTATCGCCCTTGCCGATTTTTTTCATGTTTCCACAGATTATCTTCTCGGTCGTGACATCGCCGGCGTAAACTCTATGCTGAACAATATCAAGGCGATCGAAAATGAGCTTTCCGACCTGAAAAACAAAATCAAACGACTTTAACTATCATATACGAAATTATCCCCGACAGCGAGAAATAGCCGTCGGGGATTATGCTTGTTTCTGTTTACTTTTTAAATCTCTTCGTGATCCTTTCGATCGCTTTCTTTGTGTTTTCGGCGCTGCCGAAGGCTGTCAGGCGGAAGTAGCCTTCGCCCGCAGGGCCAAAGCCCGAGCCGGGGGTGCCGACGACCTGAACTTCTTCAAGCAGGAAGTCGAAGAATTCCCACGAAGTCATACCTTCGGGAGTTTTCAGCCAGACGTAGGGAGAATTAACTCCGCCGTATGCGGTGAAGCCCGCTTCAACAAGTCCCTCTTTGATGACTTTCGCGTTGTTGAGGTAGAATTTTATCGTGTCCTCGACCTGTTTTCTGCCTTCTTGCGAATAAACGGCGGCGGCGGCTTTCTGGGTTATATAGGAGACGCCGTTGAACTTTGTCGCCTGTCTCCTCGACCAAAGGCCGTTCAGGCTCACTCCGTCACGCTCCAGCGCTTTGGGAACTACGGTATATCCGCAGCGAACTCCCGTGAAACCTGCTGTCTTTGAAAAGCTGCGAAACTCGATCGCGCAGGTCTTTGCGTTTTCGCATTCATAAATGCTGTGCGGCACGTTTTCTTGCGTGATAAAGCTCTCGTAAGCGGCGTCGTAGAGGATCACGGCGTCGTTTTCGTTGGCATAATCGACCCATTTCTGCAGCTCGTCTTTGGTGATCGCCATGCCTGTCGGGTTGTTGGGGAAGCAGAGATAGATCAGGTCGACCTTCTGCGTCGGGAGCGAGGGAAGGAAGTTGTTTTCTTCAAGGCATGGAAGATAGACGAATTTGCTGAATTTTCCGCCATCGAGTGCGTCGCCGGATCTGCCCGCCATGACGTTAGTATCGACGTAAACGGGGTATATCGGATCGCACAGCGCAACGACGTTATCGACGGAAAAAATGTCGCCGATGTTGCCGGTGTCGCTCTTTGCGCCGTCGCTGACAAAGATCTCGTCGTTGTCGATCTCAACTCCGAGCCTTCTGAAATCGAAGTCGTTGATGGCGTCGAGCAGGAATTTCTGGCCGTACTCGGGGGGATAGCCCTGGAACGTTTCCTCGCAAGCCATTTCGTCAACAGCGCCGTGCATTGCCTTGATGACTTCGGGGGCGAGCGGCTTTGTGACGTCGCCGATACCCAGACGGATGATCTGCTTGTCGGGATTTTTCGCCTCATATTCCCTGACTTTTTTTGCTATCGTCGAGAAAAGATAGCTGCTTTTGAGTTTGAGGTAATTGTCGTTAATCTTCATTTGCTTTCTCCTTATATTTCAATGTCGCCCGTGCAGACGGTTTCGGCAGGGCCTGTCATAAATATGCAATCGCTTTCGCTGTCCCAGCGGATTTTCAGTGTGCCGCCGAGGAGGATGACTTCGATCTCCTCGTCTTTTTTGAAATAGCCGTTGAGGACGCTCGCCGCAACGCTGGCGCAGGCGCCCGTTCCGCAGGCAAGAGTCTCACCCGAGCCGCGCTCCCAGACGCGCATTTTCATCCGTTTTGAGTCGATGATCTGGATGAACTCCGTGTTGATCCTGTCGGGGAATGCCGGATGGTTTTCAAATTTGGGGCCGATCTTTTCGATCTTGATGCCGTCGGTATCTTCAACATATGTCACGCAGTGGGGGTTGCCCATCGAAACGCAGGTCACGCCGTAAGTTTTTCCGTCAACTTCAAGAGGCTCGTTTATCACTTTTTCCATGTCAAAAAGGACGGGGATTTTCTCCGGCTTCAGCTCGGGAGCGCCCATGTTGACCGTTGCGGCGTAGGCTTTGCCGTCTTTTGCGAAAATCCTGATATATTTTATACCGCTGAGCGTTTCGAGCGCGATCTCGTCCTTGTCGGTCATGCCGTTGTCGTAGACGTATTTCGCGACGCACCTTGAAGCGTTGCCGCACATTTTGCCGCGTGAACCGTCGGCGTTGTACATGTCCATGAAGAAATCGCCGTTTTCGGACGGTTTTATGAGAACAAGCCCGTCGGAGCCGATGCCGAAATGCCTGTCGCTGACTTTTATTGCGGCGGCGGCGGGATCTTTCACTTCTTCTTCAAAGCAGTTGACGTAGATGTAGTCGTTGCCGGCTCCGTGCATTTTTGTAAATTTAATGATGATACCCCTTTCGCTCAAACGGTTTTTATGATCTCGCTCGAACTGTTAATAACTTCGCCCGTCTGCATATTGACTATGTTTTTGTAAACTCCGATATGCGTTGCGGAGATAAATTTGTCGACGTGCATGCTGCCGAAGAACCACTTTTTGAATTCGCACGACTGGCTGAGTTCTTCAAGATAGGTGCTCAGCCCCGTGATATGCACGGTTTCGCTTTCCCTGAGGTTGAGCAGACCTTTTATCTTTGTCGGCGGCTCATGGGTGAGGATGAAATCGACTTTGAATTCGCGCTCCTGGAGCCTTTTCGCGCCGTCTAAAAGCTCCTGGCGGACGGGCGTTTCGTCGCTCGACCAGGTGTCCTTGTCGTAGCGCAGGTCGATATCCGGGCTTTCGCCGCCGCCCATGACGAAAATGCTCCTGTCCTCGAACTCATAGATCTGCCCCCTCTGGAGATGATAGAGGTTGCCGCAGATCCTCCTGGCAAGGCCGCCGTGGAAAGTCCCCAGCGGGTACTGCCTGAGCAGCTCAAAGTTTTCGTGCGTTCCGTCGAGGAAGCAGATGTTGTATTTCTGGCTGCCGAGTTTTTTGAGCATCTTCCTTTCGGTGGAGCTGTTGTTCCAGATGAAGCCGAAATCTCCGCAGATAAAGAGCGTATCACCCTTTTTCAGTTTTTTCAGGCCGGGCTGAAAAAATCTCTCAAAATCGCCGTGTGTATCCCCTGTCACATAAAGCATTATTACTCCTTCGACGCAAAAAGCGTCACCCTTTCGGTAAAAAATCAAATCCGAGCAAAATAGCTCTTGATATGGACGATCATTTCATATATAATAAGATATTATACAACATCTTCAGGTGGTTTGTCTATGAAAAAATCAGTAATTTTTGTAATTCTTGCATCTTTTTTACTGTCATTGCTTTTGCCTGTGCATTCTTTTGCATCCTACAACGACGAGATCAGCGACATCAGCTCGGATATAGTCTACGTTATCAGCCTCGACAACGGGAACGTGATTTTTGACAAAAACTGCGAAAAAAAGACCGCGCCGGCTTCGATGACAAAGCTGATGACGGCGCTGCTGACGCTCGAAAACATCTCCGACATGACAAAGCAGCTGACCGTTTCCCAATCGAGCGTCGATATGCTCGCGGGGACGGGGGCGTTGAACGCATCGCTCGTTGCGGGCGAGAGGATGACTGTCAGGGATCTGCTGTACTGCCTGCTGATCCCGAACGCAAATGACGCCGCCTGCGTGCTGGCGGAAACGATCGGCGGGACTGTCCCCGCTTTTGTCGGGATGATGAACGATAAGGCGCAAAAGCTCGGGCTGACGGGAACGCATTACGTCAACCCCCACGGCCTTGACGAGGACGGCCAATACACCACCGCGAGAGACGTTGCGATCATCGTTCAGGAGGCGCTGAAATACCCCCTGTTTGAAAAAATCACTTCCGCGAGGGAATACACCGTTCCGGCGACGAATATGTCCGACGAGCGGGCGCTGACTTCGACAAATCTGATGATGAATCCTTATTACGACAGCTATTATCTCTCCTACGTCAAGGGCATCAATACGGGCGCGACGGCAAACAGCGGAAGATGCGTCGTAACAAAAGCTTCAAAGGACGGCTACACCTACCTTGCGGTCGTCATGGGCGGAAAAGATAAAGACGGCAACGGCAGCGACTATAACGGTGCCTTCGCCGACTGCAAAAAAGTCCTCGGCTGGACCTATTCCAACATTAAATACAAAGTCGTCGCCGACATAGACCAGACGATCAGCGTCAGCGAGCTGAAATATTGCTGGAAAACCGACCATATCCGGCTTGTTCCTGTTGAGGAAGTTTATGCGCTCGTTCCGCGTTCGCTGGACGCTTCGAGCCTTTACTACGAGTTGAGCGACGAGCTCAATAAGCCGTTGAAAGCGTCGATCAAAAAAGGTGACGTCGTCGGGACCGCAACGGCATACTACGGCGGAAACCCGATCGCGACGATCGACCTGACGGTTGAAGAAACAGTGCACCACAGCGTGATCCTCCATATTCTCTCCGTTTTCAAGGCGGCGTGGAACAACCTTTTCGGAAAAGTCGTAATAATCGCGCTGGCGCTGACGGTGATAGTCCTGCTGTTGCTCAGGAAGCTTGTCAAAAAAGGCGTGATCGATATTTCGGAGATCAGGTATAACCGCAATCTCAAAAAGCACCTGAAATGATGAAAAACATTAAAGCAAGACAAGCAAAGAGGATGATCGTAAGAGATTTTCGACTGCGATCATCCTTTTTCTGATTTGGAAAGAAAAGCGCTCTTCCAAACGCTTTGATTCGTCGTTTTCATCTGAATGCGACGCTCCCTGTCGTTATTTGTTTGATTTGTTTATTTTTTTAAATTTCCCTGTTGACAACGTGGGGGAGCTGTGCTATAATTTAGTGCATAAAAGCTTTAAAGCGACAAATTGTACGGAGGATCCCTATGGTAATCACTGAACTGCTTGAAAAATATGCTAAAATCCAGCCCAACGAAGTCTCGCTCGTCGAGATCAACGGCGAAAATCTCCCCAACGCCCACATGACCTGGCGCGAATTCAGCCTCATCGAGGCGAAACCGGGAGAAAAATACAGAAAAGAGATGACGTGGAAGGAATTCGACGTCAAGGCAAACCGTTTTGCCAATCTCCTGCTCTCGAGGGGCATCAACAAGGGCGACAAGGTCGCAATTCTCCTGATGAACTCTCTCGAATGGCTGCCGATCTATTTCGGCATCCTGAAAGCCGGCGCCATCGCCGTGCCGATGAATTTCCGCTATACTTCCGACGAGATCAGCTATTGCATCAACCTCGCCGACGCCACGACGCTTGTTTTCGGCCCCGAATTCACCGGCAGAGTTGAAGAAGCTTTGAAAGATATGCCCGACGTCAACACTCTTTTTTACGTCGGAACCGACGTGCCGAATTTTGCGGAAAGCTATCTGAAGCTGACGGTATTTTGTTCGACGACCGCCCCTGCGGTCGAGATCACTCAGGACGATTACGCCGCGATCTATTTTTCATCCGGCACGACGGGATTCCCGAAAGCTATCCTCCACACCCACGAGGCTCTCTATTCCTCCTGCCGCACGGAGCAAAACCATCATTCCCAGACCCACGACGACAACTTTCTTTGCATCCCGCCGCTCTACCACACGGGCGCAAAAATGCACTGGTTCGGCAGCCTGATCTCCGGCAGCAAGGCGGTTTTGCTCAGGGGCGTTACTCCCGAGACGATCCTGCGCACCGTCTCCGACGAAAAGATCACGATCGTCTGGCTTCTTGTTCCGTGGGCGCAGGATATTCTCGACGCGATCGAATCGGGCAAAGTCAACCTCGACGACTACAACCTCGACAGCTGGCGGCTTATGCACATCGGCGCGCAGCCCGTTCCCCCCAGCCTTATAAAACGCTGGAAAAAGATTTTCCCAAAACATGAATACGACACCAACTACGGCCTTAGCGAATCCATCGGCCCCGGATGCGTCCACCTCGGCGTTGAAAACATCGACAAGGTCGGCGCGATCGGCAAGGCAGGTTTCCTGTGGGAGATCGACATCGTTGACCCCGACACCAACGAGCCTGTCAAGCAGGGCGACGTCGGCGAGCTGATCGTCAAAGGTCCCGGAGTTATGAAATGCTACTACAAAAATCCCCAGGCTACCGCCGAAACGATCAAAAACGGCTGGCTTCACACGGGCGACATGGCGATGATGGACGAGGACGGATTTGTTTTCCTGGTCGACCGCAAAAAGGACGTCATCATCTCCGGCGGCGAAAACATTTACCCCGTTCAGATCGAAGATTTCCTGCGCCAGAACGAAAAGATCAAGGACGTTGCCGTCATCGGCCTTGCCGACCAGAGACTCGGTGAGATCACCGCGGCGATCATTGAAATCAAAGAAGGCGTCCATTGCAGCGAGGACGAGATCAACGAATTCTGCAAAGAGATGCCTCGCTACAAGCGACCGAAAAAAATAATTTTTGCCGACGTTCCCCGTAACCCGACCGGCAAAATCGAAAAACCGAAGCTTCGTGAAAAATACGGCGCCGCAAGGCTCGTTGAAGCTCAGAATAAATCATGATAATTCTGTCAGGGAGGTATTGATATGGCAGTAAAAATTATTCTTCTCGTAGTATTCTTTTCCGCGATGATAGGCATCGGCGTTTATTCCCGCAAAAAATCGACCGACGTCAACGGATTCGTCCTCGGCGGCAGAGCGGTTGGCCCGTGGCTTACGGCTTTCGCGTTCGGCACTTCTTATTTCTCGGCTGTTATCTTTGTCGGATATGCAGGACAGTTCGGCTGGAAATACGGTATTTCCTCAACATGGGTCGGCCTTGGCAATGCGTTCATCGGATCGCTGCTTGCATGGGTGATACTCGGCAGAAGAACGAGGATCATGACTCAGCACCTTGGCTCGAAAACAATGCCCGATTATTTTGAACTTAGATACAAATCGACTCCCTTGAAAATTGCCGCTTCGGCGATCACGTTCGTTTTCCTCATCCCCTACACTTCGTCGCTGTTCAACGGCCTTTCGAGGCTTTTCAGCATGGCTTTCCCGAGCATTGATTACTCCGTTTGCGTTATCGTCATGGCTATCCTCACAGCCGTTTACGTCATCCTCGGCGGATATATGGCGACCGCGATCAACGATTTTATCCAGGGTATCATCATGCTGATAGGCATTTCCGCGGTTATTCTCGCCGTTCTCAAAGTTAACGGCGGCCTTACCGGCAGCCTTATCGAGCTCGCAAAACTCTCCGCCACCACTGCGGACGGCAAAGAATTTCTCGGCGGTTTTGCCTCGTTCTTCGGGCCTCAGCCCATATGGCTGCTGGGAGTTGTGCTCCTGACTTCCCTCGGCACATGGGGACTTCCCCAGATGGTCGGCAAGTTCTACGCCATCAAGGATGAAAAGGCGGTCAGAAAAGGCACGATCATTTCCACCGTTTTCGCGATCATCGTTGCAGGCGGCTGTTATTTCCTCGGCGGCTTCGGCAGGCTGTTCGTCACAGGCTCCCAGGTCGACCCCGCAACAGGCAACCCTGTGGGCGGCTTCGACAGCATTATCCCGTCCATGCTTCAGTCGTCGCTATCCAATATCCTCATTGCGGTCGTGCTAATTCTCGTGCTGTCCGCATCCATGAGCACGCTTTCTTCGCTCGTCCTGACTTCAAGCTCAACGATCACGCTTGACTTTATCGGACAGTTTGCAAAGATCAACGAGAAGAAAAAGCTCGTTTGCCTCAGAGTTTTCGTTGCGTTTTTCATCATCGTTTCCGCTGCGATCGCGATTTTGCAGTACAAATCGAGCATTGCGTTCATCGCCCAGCTCATGGGCGTCAGCTGGGGCGCGCTGGCAGGCTCTTTCCTCGCACCGTTCATGTACGGACTGTTCATGAAAAAAGTCACGAAATCAGCCGTCTGGGTCAGCTTTGCTTCAGGCGTCGGCATCACTGTATTTGAGCTCTACATCATGATCACGAAGACGACTTTCGCCAACCCGGTGGTCAACTATTTCTTCTCAACTCCCATCAACGCGGGCGTTCTGGCGATGGTGTCGGGGCTTGTGCTCGTTCCGCTCGTCAGCCTCTTCACCCCGAAGCTCGAAAAGAACGACGTTGATAAAATGTTTGACTGCTACAACGACAAGGTTACCGTTGAAATCACAGAAGCTCTCGGAGACTGAACATTACTGCAACAAGAAAAACGGGCACGCAAGCGCAAAAGCTTACGTGCCCTTTAGTTTTATAGTATTATCTGCCAAACAAATCGTTATACTTTTCAGCCCACTTTTTGACCGATTGGCGGCTGTATCTTGTCGGGAAGGATGCCGTGAGAGATTTGTATTTTATGATATTGATGCCGGCGTTGGAGATCTTCTTGACGAGCTCCATGTTCGCCGACGCTTTTTTAACCCTCTCAAGCAGAGTCGAGATCTTTACGCCGGAGATGAGCGCGCCGACGGAGCCGTCCTCCGACGAGAAAGTCATGTCCTCATCCCTCAAAACGCCGGAGCCGAAAAGGAAGTTGACGTCGTCGGTGTTGAGCACCGGGATCAAAGCCTTGACGATCGAGATCGAGCCCAACCCGAAGCCGATATTCTTCATGTACGCGACTTCATATTTCCAAAGCGTTTCCGCGTTAAAGCGTTCCTCGTCGTCAGCCATGACCGTCTTCGCGAGCAATGCGCCCGCTCTGAGCGACGTTGCGATCCCCGATCCCATGACCGGCATCGTCATGCAAGCAGTGTCGCCGACGCCGGCATAACCGTTGCCGACAAAGATCGCCGGAGACTGCCTGATCGGGATCTTGTTGACCTGACCGCCGGAGATGAGCTTGTCGCCGATCTGGGGATACCTGCTCTGAAGATCCTTCAGCTTTTCGTTTATGGTCTCCTCGCCGAAATCGTACAGCTTTCCGATGAGGAAGTCGACGTGATCGTCGTATGTAATCAGCCATCTCATGCCGACGCTTTCGTTTTCGTCAAACTCGAGGAAAACTTTATACTGCGCGCCGTCGTCTTTTTTGGAATCCCTCTCGTAAATTCCCCTGTAAACGTAGAGGCAGTCGGCCTCCTTGTCATAGAGCTTTTCAGTTCCGAAATAATCCGGCAAGCTGAGCCTGACGGGAGAATCATATCCGCAAGCGTCGATCACAAGATCGCCGTAAACGTCCCCGTCCCCGGTTTTGATTCCGCACACTCTGTCGCCGAGGATCAACGCCGACAAAACAGGAGTGTCAAAAACGAATTTCACTCCGGCAGATCTGCAATGCTTTATGAGGTATTTGTAGATGTCTTTCCTCTGCATGAACATTTCAAAGCCCGTCTGATCCGGTTCATAAAGGGGAGGGATCGTAACGTCGGGAGCGTAGTAGGCTATCGGGATCCTGTCAACAACGCCTTTTGGGGGCAACGGAAGTCCCGCCGCCGAAAAGGCTTTCATGTCAAAGAAGTCGCCCCATCCGTAGCCGAGATCCTTTTCCTTATGTTTTTCATAAACCGTGACGTCATAGCCTTTTTTGGCAAGATTATAGGCTGCGGAAAGACCGCCGTGTCCTGCCCCGGCAACTATGATTCTTTTACCCATTTTGACACCTCTCATTTGTCTGAATACGAAAGAAATCCGTAAAACACTGTCTATATGAAATTATATTCCTCTGCGCCTTTTTTGTCAATAGTTTGAAGAACTGTAAAATTATTCAAATCGGCTATATTTTTTTATTCAACCTCGGGCAACCCTGCGACCGAAGTCAGCACCGACAAAAGCCCTGCGAGCAGAGACGACGACACCACCGCCGTCCAGTTGACCTCTGACATCAGAACGGAAGTTCCGATCATCGCCGCTGCTGTCTGGGCAACGGTTTTCAAGGCTCTGACGGCAACGGCTTTGATGCGTTTGTTGTTCATTTCATCACCCCTGTCAAAACGAGCAAATGCAAAACCGGCAAAAGCAGGTTGAAAGCCAATCCCCGCAAAACGGGATAAAGTAATATTTTCATCATTTCATATCTCCTTCGGGAGCTTCATGAGCTCCTCATACAGATTTGTCGCAACGTCGTTGCCGCCGAGGTTATGATAGGCGGTATATTCCTTTGAAAGCGCTTCTTTCATAGCTACAGGGCAATAACCTTTTTCAAGATACTTGTCGTGAGCCTTGATTATCTCCGCTCGCAGAAGGCATTGAACGCCGTCTTCAAGTGCTGACTTCTTTTTGAAGTGAGCGACAAGCGCCGATATTCCTGCTCCGCAGACAAACGGAACAAACCATTTTATTATTGTTTCAATAACCATAATCGCTCACCTCACTCAACGGCTTTTCCGTCTTGTACTTTCCATTTGCCCGATTTTACGGTCGCCGTGCCGCTGAAAGTCTTGTCGAGTTTACCATCTTTGACGTACCACCAGCCGTAGCTGTTTCGGGCAAGTCCCGTGAACGAAAAGTCGATCGTGCCGTTTTTAACAAACCACCAACCGAACTCATTTTTTGCAAGTCCGATATAGGATTTGTCAACCGTTTTGCCGTCGGGCATATAAAACCACTTGCCATCCTTGTTGAAAAGCGTAATGTCGCTTTTCTTTGTATCAAGCTGTTGTGTCACTTTTTTTGCAAACTCACCCATCCTCGCATACATCCAATCGCCGGGGCAGGATTTGTTTGCAAACCACCTGTGGACTGTCAAGACCATCTCGTCTGACTTCGGCGTGTAATTAAGAGTTTTGTCTTTGTCACCAAACCAGATGAGCTTCGTCTTGCCGTTGCGCTTACAGATGTCAACGCAGAGAGCTATAAGCTTCTGATACACTACGTCCTTGAAAGCATAGGGCGCAGTTGCGTCGGAAGCGCATTCGATCGTGACGGCTCTCTGGTCGTTGGCGTTTGAAGAAGAACACCACGACCTGTTTTTTTCTTCAACGTACATACCTACTCTGCCGTCTGAGCCGATCCCGTAGTTTGAGGAAACCTGTCTCGATTGCTGGGAAAACAGACTTCCAAGCCCTTCAACGGACGCTTGTCCGACAACGCAGTGCGGAGTGATCCTGTCTATGGTGTGCGTCCTTGCGCCCGAATTGCATGGGCTGAGTTTTGTATAATCGACTAAACTGCTGTTGCTCATTTCCATCCCCCCTTATTTGATCGCCAGCGAATAATCGCCGCTGTTGCTGTTTACGCTGCTGAGGTTGTTGCCGCCCGAAAGCCCTCCGAGCTGAAGGCTCGTCTGCCCTGTCGGAACAGATACAAGGTTACAGCTCTCAACGTCATTCCAAAACGTGTTGCCGATGAAAGTAACAAGCGAGAAGAAATCTGTTTCGTTGCTGTTTGTAATGCAGACGGTTTTTGTGCCGCCTTTGAGATAGACGCTCGAATCGATCAGAGTAAAGCTCTCGCGCGATGAAGGGATCGTGACCGTCTGTCCCGAGACGGTTTTCGTCTTTGGCGACATATGGTAAACTATTGCGCCTCTCGTGCCGTGATAGTATATCGCGTGGTCTTCCTTCTGCTGCGCTGTTGCGTCCGGAGCAGTGCTTCCCTGATCTGTTGCAGTTCCGGGAACGAAAGAACGTATATCGCAGCTTTTGACGATGACGTGACCGTCAACAACGGTTCCGCATCCCAGAGCGCATGACTGATAGCTCCACATATTGCAGTTTTCAAACTCAATAATGCCCGAAACAATATCACTCTCCGAGCCGCCGTCGCAGTGAACGGCATAGGCGGAGTTCGGAGCTTTTCCTGCGCTTTCCCTGTCGGGGTCGAGGTATGCAAACGACGGGTTGTCGGAATGGTCGGCGATAAAGGTGATGTTTTTGACGGTTACGTTGCCGCCCTGGATATTGATCGCCGGATGAATATATTTGCCCGTCGTGGACTTGACAACGGTGCTGTCTTTGTCCTCGCCGATAATGGTCAGCCTGTTCTCCGAGCCTTTGACCGTCAGCGGATTGCCTGCGCCCGTCGGATCGTTTTGCGTAACGTATACTCCGCTGTCAACGAAAATCGTGGCACATGGTTTTCCGTCCGTCACCCACTGAGCAACTGCGCCGATCAGGGTCGTAAACTCTGTTGAAGACGGAGTTCTTCCGCTTCCGACGCGGTAGATTTTTGCGGGAGTTTCAGCAGGCTTGTATATCACTGAATTTGGGGCATCATCCGTGAGCCACTCGTCAAAGCAGTCGCGGACTGTTTTACCCGCTTCCCCTTTGACAAAAAAGTTTTCGACCGCTTCCTGCGCTCCCGTGTAGCGGACAACAAGCATCGACTTGGCGTTCGCGGGTATTTCGGAGATGTTGACTGTCTCAAAATTCCAGACGCTGTTGTTGAAATTGCTTGTGCTATGCAGCGCACCCCCGGAAATAAACGATTGTTCGTCAAAGTCTGTGGTTGTCGAATAAAATGCATAGGAAAGCCATGACGTGCTCCTCGTTGCAGTTCTGATCGAAGTCGGAGTGTGCTGAGTCAGGTCAAGCTTGAAGCAATCGTTTGCAGAGCTTGCGTTAAGATTGCCGTCAGTTCCGATATAATAATTGCCCATGTTTGTGAGCGCACTTGTGATGTCAACGATATCGGCGTGGCTGTAATACGCTTTTTCCGGCGTATGCGACAAGGCAAATCCGCTGTCGTTCTGAAGATCGCTCGTCCTCGTCGGGATGTCAGCAAGCGTGGCGACGGTACCGTCCGCCGCAGAAGGAAGGGTCAGAGTTTTGCCTTTGTTGACGATCGCCCCCGCCTTATACAGCGTTGTCGTGGGGACACTGCCGTCCAGCTTTGTCAATGTGACCGAGCCGCCGTCTGCGTCGCTTCCCTTATCTATCTGAACCGTAAAAACGATGCCTGCAAGCCACTTCTTCGCGCCCGACAAAGTCTGCTCGGACGACAGATCAACGTACTTTGCATCCGACTGCGTTTTGGTGTAATAATTTGTAAGATCGGCTTCGGTCGTGCCGATCTTTTCCCAATTGTTTGAAACGAAAATATATTCGTCATACACGTTGGCTAATTCGGACGTTGATCTCGGCAAAAGGTATATTGTGCTCGCGGAAACGTCTTGCGTCGGAAGGGACTGTACGACCTGAAAGTTGACGCTCGTAAGAGCGTTGATGAGAGCGTTCACCTCCGACTGGGTATAAGTCTCTGATTTCTTGTAATAGTTCACAAGGTCGTTGACCGACGAGGTGATAAAGTCCGACACGTCGGGCAGGTCGTCCGTCAGCGCAATCGTGCCTGACTTTTTCGGGAAAGAGATCGTATCGTAGTCGGATTCGCTGCTTGTGCATCCGTCGTGAACGTATTTGATCCTGTCGTTGCCGTATTCGACCGAACCGTATCGACCGTTGGAGCTGAACGTGGTTGGTTTTGTGGCTTTGAACGTGCCGTTTAACGGGATGATCGAAAGCCTCAGCTTGTTGTCGTAGTACCAATGCTTTGCTCCGGTGAGAAAAAGCTGATTGGTGTTGGTCGTGACATAATTTGAAAGATCCTGATGGGAAGTCAGAAATCCGCTGTCATTTTGAAGATCGCTTGTCTTCGTCGGAACATCCGAAATATCCGCTTTTCCCGAAATATCCTGATGCTCCTGCAAAGCAGTGTCCGCCTTGTCAAGGCTTGATTGCACGCCCGACGAGAGCTTTTCCTTCGTCACGGCGCCATTTTGTATTTTTGAAGATGTGATCGCGCCGTCTTCAATGTTGTCCGTTCCTGCGGCAAAAACCGCCAGCTCATCGTCGATCGCGTCCCCGATGATGTCCATCAGATTCAGCCTTGCGTTCGTCAGGTCGGGCACCACTTTATCCCCGACGAGCGACTCCGAAAAATTCAGATCCATTATCCCCGACTTGTATATAGCGCTGATGTTCGACTCCGAGTCGGTTTCGTATCCGTCTATCTGTATGCTGACCTTCGGAGCGACAGCAACGTAATCATATATCGGGCAAAAAATTGTTCCGTTTGAATAATAGATCTCGTCCGAATAGCTCGTTTTGTAGATGTTGTCGGTGACGATCTTTTTGCCGAGCCCGTAAGGCTCAAAACTGATTGTAAAATATGAAATAACGGAGGATCTGAAAAAACTGTTGACCGAGATCACAAGCTGTCTCGCCTTCATTTCTTCAATATATCCTCCGTCCGGGTTTTCGCAAAGCAGTTGCCCGTCTTCGTTCATCGTTATGTAAATATTCTCCAAATAATTCATTCCTTTTCGTAGTAATTGATGAGAAGCTTGCCGTTATATCTCAGCTCGCCTCTCTGTTCATAATAAAGTCTGAGCATACGTCTTAAACGTATCATTTCATCCGGATCAAATGATCTGACCGCCTCTTTCAGCAGGCGATTGTAGTTGACTATTTTTTCATCTATCTCCTGCGCCAGAGCAAGGTATTCATATCCAAGCTGTGAAAGCGTCAATTGTTTTGGCATATTGTTTCCCCCTTCAACAAATAATCTGCGGACGTGCCAAAAAAGTTTGAAAAAGCTATTATCTCTTTCACATCCGGGAGACGGCTTGAAGCGAAAATCTCATCAACCGATTTTTTTGTAAAACCCGGGGTGCGGTAAAGCGTCTCGATGGCGATGCATTCCCTTGCCATCAGCGTCCTAAGCCGATGAACGATCGAATTGCGATCCAACGCCCTGTTTCCCGCCAACGTCACCAGGTTTTTGAGCTCGATCGGGGTGATCGCTCTGTTTTCAAAAGTGTTGCGATAATACAAAACATATTTCAAAATCTCGGCTACTCTTTTCTCGGCGCGGTCGCGCGCTCTGTAAATGCGTGAAAGATTTGTGTTCAGCTCTTTGCAAAGGGAGCTTGCCGACTTCTTTTCGACCGCCATGGCGAGAAGGATCGTCCTCTCCTCCTCGCTGAGCTCCTCGTCCAGAACTTTTTGCACGACGCATATCAAATCAGCCCTTCTTTTTCTGGAAATATAGTCCCCTTCGCTCTCGAACAGACCTTTTCCCAAATAATCCTCATTTTTCCCGATGATAGTCAATTCCGTCGGTGTAATGCTCATTAATTCACCTTCTTTCTTTGTAACAGAACATTTGTTCGGTTACGTTCTTTATTATAGAGATACCTGGGCTTAAAATCAACTGCTTGTCCGATCGCTGTTCCAAAAATCGGACTTTGCTCAGGATGCCCTATTGACATTTCCCGTTTTTAGGTGTATTTTTTTATTGTAATTATTTCATTTTTTGTTTTTTCATTTTTTGTCTCCGGGCATCAAGCCCCCTTTCTTTCGTCCTTTTTTGAAGCAGAAGCGGCGGCGTTAGGTATTAAT
>JAFTCG010000015.1 GCA_017454815.1 Clostridia bacterium | reverse complement strand
CCTGCAACTCTGCCGGAGAAAATGATCATCAGAAGAGTCCATACCGCTGGGATTCCAAGCGAGCCGCTGAAAAGCCTCGGCTTTATCATCATGCCGTCGAGCGACTGGATGATCACGATGAACGCAAGGAAGATCAAAGCCTTTATCGGGCTTTCGAGGATGATAAAGAACACTCCAACGGCGGCGCCGATCATGGGGCCGAACGTCGGGACGATGTTCGTCACGGCAACGACTACCGCGATCAGCGGTGCATACGGCACGCCGGCGATGAGGGTAAAAATCAAAGTCGCAATACCAACGATCAAAGCGTCAAGCAGCGTACAGCCGACGTAGCGGATGAAGATCTTGTGGCACCTTCCAAGCACGTCGTTGTGGCGATCGAGCACGCTCTGTTTGAAGATGGAGCATCTGATCTTCCTGACAACGGAGAGGATAGTGCTCTTTGACATCAGGAAGCAGAAGCCGAACACAATTCCGATGGCATAGTTCGAGATGCCTGTGCCGATCTCGCCCGCAACATGGAGGATATTCTTGTAGTTGTTCTTGAAGAAATCGAGCATCTTCTCCATGGAGTTCTCGATCATGTTTTCGACTGCGGAAAAGTCTGCGTTGAGGTTGTGAGCGGCGGCGAAAGCGGAAAGCTTGCCGACAACATTCTGGAGCTTTGAGGTGTAAACGCCCCAGTTGGAGATAAGCCTGGTGAAGCTCTTTATCAGCGACGGCACAAGCGCCAGCAAAAGCAGCGAAATGACCAGCAAAACGCAAACTATCGTGATCACAACGCCAAGAACGTGGCGGGATGAATCCTTTTTAACCTTCTTGAGGAAAGTGCGCTCAAAGAAGTCGGACACGGGGTTAAAAAGGTACGCCGTCACGATGCCGATGAAAACGGGAGACAAGATGTTCCAGATATTGCCGAAAGCGTTTTTCAGCACGGCGGTACGGTCGAAAAGGACAAACAAAAGCCATATGGCTATCACTATGATCAAATAAAAGCCCGATCGCTTGGAAAACAGTCTGCCGAATCGTTTCATGTTTTCACTCCCCCGTTTTATTTCCATTCAAATGATACTTCGGTTAAATTGCGATAGGTCTTGACGTCGCTGTATTTTGAAGCGGAAGCGACAAAAAGCTCCGCCATTTCCTCGTCCTTGAAGGTGATCGTTGCGACCATTCTGAGGCTTTCGGGCAGGTAGCATTTCGGGGTAAACCTGAAAGCCGTCAGCCACCAGTGCTTTTGCTTCGGAGTATTGACGACAAGGTCGTCGCCGTGGTAGAGATCCATCGTCATTTCGAGCATATCCTCGTCGGAAGCGCAGTCATAGTAAGTTCCGAGCGAGCCCTTGTCGCGGGTGTAGATGCCGATCTCGCAGCCCGTGGTGATGATATATCTGCCCTTCCATATCTGTATCATCCATTCCTTGCCCTCGTAGTTGAATTTGAATCTCCTTGTCGTGTAGTCAAAGAACGGCGTGAGATAGGAAAAAACGTCGTAGAACATACAGAACCCGAACATCCTCTGCCAGCTTTTGACAACGCAGTAGAGCGTTGCATTGTCGGCGTCGAGGTCATATCCGAGGCTGAAGATACCGTTGCCTTCCTTGCCGTATAGGTAGTTTTCGGCGGCGTTATAGTATACGCCGGGAGTCATCTCGTCGTAAGTTCCGTCGGTGTAGTATACGGTGACAAACAGCTCGTAAACGCCCTCCTGACCTTCGACGGGGATCGCGCCGATGACAGCTTTGTCAAACAGTTGCATATAGAGCCTTGCGAAGAAATAGACAAGCGCCATGGAATCGCCCTTTTCGTCGGCCTCGGCATTCTTTTGGCGAAGGTATTCAACTACTTCATCTTTCGTGAGCTTCGTCCGTTCGTAAAACCTTTCGCCGGGAACAGGCGAGATCGGTAGCGATTTGAAAAACAGCTCGAAGTCCATAGTGCCGTTCGACAGCGTGTAGACCTCGTCGTAAACGTCCTTGATGAAGTCGACAAAGGTGACCTCGATCTTGTCGTCGGTAAAGATCTTCATGCCAGTGATTTTTTCATAAAACCTGCCGAAAAACATCAGCGCGTCCATGAAATCCTTGGTCGTCGGAACTTTGTAGCCGTTTGTGTAGACGTCAAAATAACGGCTGAGCGGTACAACTTTCGCCTGAGCGGGGGTGGCGGCAAAGATTGAAAAAACGATCGCAAAAGAAAGAAAAATGCTGATAATTTTCTCTTTTATCTTCATTGGTGGGGTCTCCTGTTATTTGTAGTTTCTCAAAATCTTCAGCGTGGTTGTTTTCGGGAATTCCTCGTCGCGGGTTTTGACGACCGTGACCTGCTTGTAGTGAGGCATTTTCTTGTTTATTTCGTTTACATCGTCTTTTATCCTGTCCTTTGCGTCGGGGACGCGCTGGGTGTCGAGGAAAAATTCGCCCGTGATGAATCCGTTTTCTTCGTAGACGACGACTTCCTTGACGTAGTCGATGGACGAGAGCTTATCCTCGATCTCTTCGGGAGAGACGTTTTTGCCGTTGGAGAGGACGATCAGATTCTTTTTTCTGCCTTTGAAGAACAGGAAGCCGTCCTCGTCGATGTAGCCATAGTCGCCCGTTTTGAACCATTCGCCGTCAAAAGCTTCTTTCGTGGCTTCCTCATCGTCGTAATAGCCGAGCATGACGTTCGTGCCTTTTACAAGGATCTCGCCCACTCCGTCTTCGTCGGGATCTGCGATCTTTATCTCGTTACAGGGCAGCGGCAATCCCGCGCTGCCGAACTTAAAGTTGTCAAGGCGGTTGCACGTCACGGCGGGAGAACACTCGGTGATGCCGTAGCCGTTGACGATCTGGATGCCGAAGTCGTACATGCCTCTTTCATACTTCTCGTCGAGGTATGCTCCGCCGCAGATTATCATCTCCAGCTCACCGCCAAGATTGTCAATGATCTCGGAAAAAATCTTTCTCCTGGCGTCAATGCCGAGCTTCATGAGGAATTTGCTGATCTTCAGACCTTTTTTGAGGACTTCCTCTTTTTTGTTCCTTTTTGCTGTATGCCAGATCTTTTTGTAGACCGTTTCGACCGCGAGCGGAACTCCGGAGAAATTCTGCGGATGGTATTCCGCCATGTCCTTCTGGATGTCCTTCAGGCTGCGGCAGACAAATCCCCATTCAGACATCAGGTAGCACGAAAACAGCGCTCCGACCCATGAGAAGGTGTGGTGCAGCGGGAGAAAGCCGATCGCATGGCCTGCGATCATGGTGCTGCAGGACGCGCAGGCGTCGGACGCAACGTTCTTTTGGGAAAGCATTACGCCCTTGCTCTTCCCCGTCGTGCCGCTGGTGTAGACGATAAACGCAAGGCTGTCGGGATCGATCTTGTCTTCAAGGTAGCATTCTTCGCCGTTCTCAAGGCGTTTATAGCCTTCGTCGATGAGCGAATAGAAGTCTTCGATCTTTATGTATTCGGTGATCTTTACGTTGTCGTCAGCCTTCATCATCTCAACGGTTTTGACAAAATCGTTGCTATAGTAGATAGCGTCGCAGCCGCTTCTGACCATTAGCTCAACGATCTCGTCGTCGGGAAGCTTCGGATCGAGCGGGATGCATACGTTGTCGCCCGTGATGATTGAATAGTAGCAGGCGATCCAATAGTAGCTGTTCTCGCTCAAAACGGCGATCTTTTTGCCCTTGAGTCCCCTGCCGTAAAGCATCTGACCCAAGCCCTTCAGGTCGTGAAAAACCTGATTATAGGATTTGGTCTCGACTTCGTTTTCGAAATTATAAAAAACAAACTGTTTCCTGTCGCCGCCTTTTTCAACGCCGTAGAGCACGACCTCCTTGAGAGTGTCGAGGTTCGGGACGTAAGGCGGTTTTCTGTTCTTGAGCTTAGTTTTCAAATCATTCAGCCTTTCACGTTTTCTTCAAGATAGCATACGATGTCCTTGACGGTGATGAGCGTCGGAAGGATCCTGTCGGGGATGGAGATGTTATATTTCTCCTCGATAATGCAGACCAGGTCGAACAGTTCGAAGGAATTAAGTCCCAGGTCTGAAGTAAGCACATCGTCGGGGTTTACCTCGGTGATTCTGCCGTCGGTGTAATCTTTCATTATTTCAAGCAATTCTTCTCTGATATTCATTTTTTGACCTCCGTAGAATTTTTCTTCTTGTTCCAGATATATTTAAACATTTCCTCGGTTGCAAGCGAAATCTTGGTGACCGAGCAGTCTTTCGTTTCGGGGAAGACGTACCAGGTTTCGTCCAGTGTATTCATGTCAATGCAGTCGCGCCAATTACCGAAGCGGTATTTGTATTCGATATGAACGGCGTACTGCGCCGAAGCGTCGAGATCCATCTTAAACGGCTCGTTGTCGTATTCGCGAACACCGGTCAGGTGCAATCCTTCCATGTCGTGTATAAGCTTTCCGTGACCCATGTGAACAAAGCCCTTGGAGTTGGGCAGATCGTTGACGTCGACGTCGCATTCGAGGTAATAGGAACCGTCTTCGATCTCTTTTTTTACCATTTCCCTTTCCCATTTGTACCAGTCGGACGCAAACTTGAACTCCGTTTCGCCGTCGTCGGCTTCAAGCTCACCGTAGTAGTTGAGAGTCCAGGATTTGCCGCATTCTTCGCAGAATATCCTGTCGCCCTCGGAGCCCATGCGGTATTCGGTTTTGCAGTGCGGGCATTGGTAGAGAACTCTGTGGAGGCCTTCCGCCCTTTTTTTGTAGGTAACCTTCACCCTGTTTTCGCTCTGCCAGCGAAAATCATCGTTGTAAAGCAGCTCGTTGATCTTCCTGTCGATCTCCTCGACGGATGAAGTCTTAAGCTGTTCAGGGGTGAAAGCCAGCGTCATTTCCGCCTGAGTGTGGAAAACGTAACGGCTTCGATGGTCGCCCCAGAACGGATCATTGATATGATGTCCGCGGCAAGTCAGTGTCACAACGGGAACGCCCATGTGCTTGACCATTTGGGCGACGGCTTCGGGGATGATCTCCGTTACGCCGCACAGCGAATACCTCGCTTCCGCATAAATTCCAAAAACATTGCCGTCCTTGATCGCCTTACGGCAGGTTCGAAGGATGCTGATGTCGGCGGTGTACTTTCTTTTCGGAACAGTGCCGAGGTTGCGGAGAATATACTCCCTTCCGATATAATCGTCAACTGCTGCGGGAAATATACCTCTTGCGGGCATTGTCGCGCAGAGCATGACATAAAAATCATAAAACGCGTTGTGGTTCAATAGCAAAATGTACGGCGGTTTCACGCCTTCCATGCCTGTTTTACGGATCTGAGCAAGGTGTCCCAAAGCTCTCAGCCTCGCGAACGTCCACGTGAACGGAGCATAACGTCTTTGCAAAGGTTTGGCAGGCTTAGACATATCAAACTTTTTCTTTGCAGGAGCGCCGCCCCTTACATATCTTCCATATTCTCTACTCAATTTTTTCACTCCATTTTAATATTTAACGGAATAATCAACTGCGCCGCTTGAATCCTTGATCGAAACGGTGTGATCCTTCGTGACCTTCATCGTGCCGTCAAGGCGGTTTAGATATATTTTCGTCCTGTAAGACCAGACGCAGCTGTTTTTAACGAGCTCACCGGTGGAATTGAGGACTTTGAGCTGTATGGTGGGGTTTTGATACTCGATCCTGACGTCGCCGTGCTCAAAATCAGCCGTCATCTTCAAAACCTTGACGTTGTTGATCGAGTTGAGCGCCGTATCGAATCCGGCAAGAACCTGCATGCTTCTGCCGACAGAGCCTTCATATTCCTTACCATTGTAGGAGTCGGTCTGGGTTTTGACCCTAACGGTGACGGAGGTATAGGTCCCGTCGTTTACGGCTTTAGCCGAAGCCCAGTCGTCGACCCTGATGGCGGAAGGATCGCCGGGAAACGGAGCTTTACCGCCCGCAAAGCCGAGCGCGAAATTCGCGCCTTTCTTGAAGAAGGACAAACCTTTTTCCCTGTTGGGCGAATCGCTTTCGCCGTCGATGACCAAAGTTCCGACGTCGAGCGAAACAAGCGACATCTCTTTCTTCATCTTCAAACCGGCATTCTTCTTGGCGACGAGCTTGTAGTAGGCCAGAACTTCCGACACGTCGTTGCTGTTGAGCCCGGAAGTGAGAGTTATCTTCTTCGCCGGTACCGGAGCTTTTTTTGTCGTGCTCACGGGCTTTGTGCCGGTTTCTTTATTTTTTTCAGACTTGTCTTCTGCAGACATGCCTTCTTCGGTCTTTTCCTCGCCTTTTTTGGTCGTTTCATCGGTCGAGGTCTTTTTTTCTTCGTGGTCTTCGCCGTCAGTGACGGTTTCGCCGGACGTTTCTTCGTCGATTGACGACAGCGAAGTCTGTTCTGCGCCGTCTACATCAACGTTTTCTACGCCTGTTTTGCCGCCGCAAGAGATTAGGGAAGCCGATAGAATCAATATTGCAGACAAAACGGCTGCTGATTTAATAGTGCTCTTTTTCATCCGTTTTAGTTACCTTTCCTGATCATGGCAATTATCGTGGGGATATATTTGATGAGTTTTATAAATGCCGCTGTAAAAGAAGTATAGTACCTGTAGTCGTTTTTCATGTTGTCCTCGGAAAGCTTTTCAAGGCGCTCCTGATCCTCGTTGTAGTGGAGATATTGCGGATACTCATCGTAGCTGTCGACGGTGATCTCGTTGTCGTTGAGTATCTTCGCCATAAATCCTTCGATGAAGTCCGGAAAATCGGGATGAAGCAAATCCTTGATGAACCATGTGGAATCGGGGCAAAGGCAGGTTGAAGCGTCGATCTTTCGGTCTGGAGAGATGTATTTCGTTTTGCCCGTGATCTTCGCCTTCAGGAGATAGAACGGCGAGAGGAAGCCTTCGATCGTGGAAGTCTTTGCGCCGTTGGAGGAAGCGGTCACGCTGCAGGTGTCGTCGCTGACGACATCGCAGTTTTTAAGGAAAGGTCTCGGCGAATAGCCATATTTAGTGATGTTAGAAATATGAATATTCTTCACGTTCTGCATCCTGTCAAACAACTCGGCAACCTTGTTCTGGACGTTATAGTGGTAGTCGTCGATCCTCTTGACGAGCGGCGAATCGGCGGTGTAGCCGTTGCTGTAGAGGAGAACTCTTTTCGCCGTTTCGTAGCATTTGTCGTTGTCGCTGACCATACTCCAGAAACCGGGGAAAGTCGCGTAAGTGTCGCCAAGGAGTCTGGGCATGATGTCCATGAAGATCTGGTCGTAGGTTTTGTTGAAGGCGTGGCAGATGAGGTCGAGACCGTAAGTCTTGTTGAGCACTGTCGCCACGGAGACGGCGATCTCGTAAACGTCTCCCTCAAGCCCAAGATAATTGTCGATGATATAGTTTTCAAGGAGATCGGCGTCGAACCCAAGCTGACCGCTGTACATCTTCTCGATGACGAGAGCGCCCTGCGCCGACGAAGCGTACTGGAGGTAGCTGTCGATATATTCGCCGTCGTAAAGATAGAGGTAGGCGTTCGCGACAGAAGCGCCCAGGCATCTGCCGATCAGCTCAACCTTTTCTTCGCCCGTGACTTCAAGAACGCCTTCGATGTAATCGTGAAGCTGTCTTGCGAGGACAAAGGGGTCAAGCCTCCAGTCGTAGTGGAAATAATATCTGTAAAGAGGATATCCGCCGTTGATCTTGTTGCTGTTGAGCTCGGACTTGCTCCACGACCAGTTGACGTGGGTACCGTTGGTTGCGTCGCCGTTTTTGTCGAGAGCATATTGCGAGATCAGCGGATGGAAGATGTCGTAAATATCGTCAAGGAATTCGTCCCAATTCTGGGAGAGCAAAGCGTCCTTGTAAACCGGAAGCAGATCCGAGGCGGAATCACCGATTTTTGACTTATAGTCGATGGGATAGACCTCATTGCCCTGTTCGTCTACGATCTGCGCTCCCTGACCGCCGACGTAAACGGTAGGATAAGAGGTGGTGTAGGTGTCTCTGATGTCGTCAGCCGAAGCGGTGGAAGCGAATACGCCGAATATTCCGGCGAGGATGCTGACAGACATAATCAAACATAATATTTTTCTCATAGTGAAATCTCCTGAAATGCGATGATTTTTACCGATCGTCTTTCCAATGTCTTATCGTTTCGGAATCGACGGTCTCGGCATGGGAGAAGAAGAAATCCCTTCTGTCGTCGGAATTTATTACTGTTACGGGTTTGATCTGGTTGAGGACGACTCCCCTGCCGCGGAGAGTTTCACGGTAATCCCAGTAAGTTTTTTTCTTCAGGATAATAACTTCCGGTCGGTTGAGCATTCCCCAGCGACGGTATTTGAAATACTTCTCGTTGATGCCTTCGAGCTTTTCATCGAGCACGTCGATCATCTGCTGACGCTGTTGCTCGGTGATATCTTCCTTCGTCTCGACGAACATACAGTATCTCGGCGGAGTAGTCGAAAAATCGGGGTAGAAGCTATGGCCGACAAACTCAACGCCCATTCCGTTGGCGGTGTCCTTCGCGGCAAAGTCGACCATCTGGGTCGTCGTCTTTTCGTTGGCGACGTTCATGCTGAGGTTTCTCCTGTAGAGGAGCTCGATTCGCGGAGTGTTGTTGTAAAAACCGGTGACTTTTACGATGTCCTCCATGCGGTACCTGTAGAGACCGGAGAAGTTGGAAACGACGATCTCGTATTTTTTGCCCTCTTCAAGCTCGTCGATGAGCAGAGTTTTGATCTCGCCCTGCTCGTTTTCCTCGGCATCGTCTTCATCGTCAACGGGGATAAACTCAAAAAAAATGCACTGCGGCAAAAGAACGCCGTCGTCAACGTCGAGTTCAGTCGGCATCGCAAAGAAGCCTTCCGCAGCGGCATAGCCCATGTTGTGAAGCGGCACGTCGTAGCCGATATGCTTCCTGAGTTTTTTGACGTAAACTTTAAGGTTGGAGCCGATCATGCCGTATGCCCAGGTGAGCTTTGGCCAGATCCTCGGAGCGATCGGATCCTCAAAGCCTTTTTCGAATTCCCTGCGAAGCTCGTCGGCTCTCGCCTTGTTGGGCTTGAACTTTTTGGAATACTCCTTTTCAAGATCGGGAGTTATTTTTATGTTCGGATTTATGATCCCCTTTTCAATATCGTCGCAAAGCATCTGCCAGTTTTCTTCGAGATAATCGAACATCGTGGTCAGCAATGTCACGACGATGGAGCCGAGATAGCTCACGTTCCTGTTTTCCAGAGCAAACCTGAGCTGGAGATAAGAAGTGTCGATCAATTCCTCGTGTTCAGGATAGAGCAGTGATACGGGCGAAGTGCAGAAAAATTTCGTGATAGGTTTGAGGTAGGTCAGCGGAACCTGTCCGGCGCCGTTGCATTGTTTTCCGTCCTGCAGATCATGTCCCGTGAGAATGAGAACAAGCGGTCCCATCTGCGGCGGGAGTTTCTTGTTGAATTTTTTCTTGATGTCGTGCGCAGCAGTCGCAACAGAACACGAAAACCCGATGCACTGCATGTTCCAAAGGTCTTTCACTCCCTTTGGAAGGATCTTGGGCTTTCCGACACTGCCCGATGAGGAGCAGTAGCGGACGTTTGCGCCCTTGTACATCAGATTTTTTTCTTTGTTTTCTATCATACGGTCGACGTATTCTTCATAGTCTGCGTATTTTGTGAGCGGAACTTTCGCGCGGTAATCTTCGATTGATTTTATGTTTTTAAAATCGTATTTTTTTCCGATCGCGCAATTTTTGTTTCTCCTGATTATTTTTCTCAAAGTGCTCTTTTGAGCTTTAATGGGATCCTTCGTGTAGTGGTTGATCTCAGCGAGGGAAATATCGCCGAGGAACACTCCCAAATCTGTAAAACTCATAATTCCACCCCTGAAATCTTTATTTGTAATATGATAACATATTTTTATTTTTTAGTCAATCTGTAACAGGCAGTAACAATGACGAAAATAGTGGCAATTATACCGAATATTCTGTAAATTAATTTGAATATTATTTTATTTAGAAACAAAAAACAGACAAAACAACGTTGCCTGTTTTCTGTAATCGTTTTGTGTTCACTTTAAAATCTCAAACGGGTGTTTTTTTGAGAGAATATCAGATCGTTATTTCCCCTTGAATAAGGAAAGCAGGCTTTCGAAAAACAGTTTAACGGAGCTTTGCTTTTCAGCGTTTTCAAATGAAGTCACGTTGATAAATCGGCCGTTTTCGTATTTCATGAACTGCGAATAACCATCGACAGAGAAAACGTCGAGCTGTTCTTTTTGATAAGCGAGTTGCCAGAGGAATTGGCAATATGCCGGCGGATCATCGTTGTGATTTTTGTCGCGGACGAAGAAAGTGATCTCCGGGAAGGCGCAGGTTGAAGCGTCGACCATCATGTCGGGAGAAAGGTGGTTGTGGCCGTCGTCTACCTTCTGCTTGTAAGAGCTCTCGAAGGTCTGCGCGACCGGGCTGCACGTTGCACCGATGGACATATATTTCGTGTCGATCACCATGTCGGATTGATTCGGGGAAGTGTTGCTTACGGGTATGCTCGAAATCCCGTAACCTGCGACGATATAAACGACAACTCCGTCGGAAAGCAACCCGCTGATGATGGAAGGCACGTTCTTCTGGACATTGTAGTGGTAATGATCGATCTTCTTTATGAGGTTGTCGTAACCTTCTTTGCCGTCAAAAGCCCTGTGCTTCGCCCTTTCATAATACTCGTCAGGGCAGAAACTCCACATTCCGGGCATCGTTCCGATCGTGTCGATCAGTGTGTCGTAGATGTTTTGCTCATAAACGTTGTCGAGAAGCCTCTGAACGTCTTTGAGGATTATCTTCAGAATCCCCGTTTTGTTAAGCAACGATATGCTCGATCTGATCAAGCCGTTTTGCGGCGATTCCGGGAGATTAGTGTCAAGAAAAGTTACAAGATCGTCAGCCTTGTCGCCGAGATGATATTCCCCGGAAAACAGCGAGCCGAGGATCGAAAGTCCCTGATATGCAGGCGACAAAAACATGACCTTCTCAAAGCTCTCGGAGCCGTATTTGTAAAGGTAGGAGCAAAGGACGTTGTTGCCTTCGCTGTGCGCCATGATGATGACTTTGTCGTGGCCTGTGCATTCCTTCACTTTCTCGATATAATCGTGGAGCAGCTCGGCGTTGTAGACGGGGTCAAGGCGCCAGTCATACTTGAACTTGTAGTCGCACGGAAGGATCGGCATACTGTTTTCTTCGCCGTATTTCAGCGCTGCATGCCTGCCGCTCGTGTCGAACTCCTCATGGCGCAAAGAGATGTTTTTCCTCGAATTGCCGTCCCTGTCGCACGCAATATCATCCACTATATCGTGGAACATACTCTGCAAAAGCGCGCCGAGGGCTTTGTAGTTGCCCGAAATCGCCTGAAGGGTGTAGCCGAGGACAAATTTCGGGATCAGCTTTATGAGGTTGCCCGTTATATCCGGCACAAGCTTTTCTTCGCTCGTACCTTCGTTGAGATAAAGATCCTCGCCCTGTCCGACAACGAAGACGACGGGCGCATATCCGCAATCGCATTTGTCCTTCGCAAAAGAGGTTATGCCGACGGATGATACAAGTATTATCATCGACAAAACAACACATATGATCTTTTTCATCATGATCACTCCTAAAATGAATAATTAAAAAACGCAGAAAACAAGACATATTTTCTGCGTCGGATATAAGTTGTGAAGTTATTGCCCCTGAATCTCTGCAAAGGCTTTTTTTACAGAATAATATGCCGGTTTGGGATTTTTATCCCTGTCGACGATCCCCCATTTTGTCTCGATCGGACAATCGGACTGACCGCAGATGTAGCAGCGCGAAGTGTCGTCAAACATATAAACAATAGCGCCGCAAACAAATTTCTTTTTGAAAATACGTTTAAAGATCTTGTCATAGAAACGTGCTTGTCCCTCCGGGGTATGGTCGCAGAAAGGTATCTTCTGGACGGCGGGAAGCTCGCAGTAGAGGTGATCCTTAAGGTCGGATTTGAAGAGAAGGTCATAGTATCTCGACGGATCATTGTGGGCAAGGTGTTTAACGTGGTTTCTGAAATATTCGGGAAGATTTTCGACAAAAACGTCCATCTTTGTCATTGCGTCTTTTTCGCTTTCCACACCGTATTGACGCAAAATAGCTTTCTTCTCTTCCTTCGTCTTGGGATAGCCGCCGCTGATGTAGCCGAATTCCTGGATCAGAATCGGTTTCCTCGTCATGGCCCAAAGATAGTTGAGCAAAACATTGTAAAGCCACATTGGCTGATACATTGCGCCGAAACAGCCGATATAGATGTCGATGCCGACATAGTCGCAGTATTTCAGGTAAGGGAGCATCCTCGCGTGGAGATCCGCCGCGGGGCCGGCGCAGTTGTAGCCGATGAGAACGTCACCCCTGATGGGGTAAAGCGCCTCAAGCTGGATCCCGATAAACTTAGCGGCTTCATCCATCGTGAACGGGATTGTAAATCGCGGCATACCCATCTCGTTCGTGATCTGGAACCCGCCGACATAGTCCTTGAGCTCGTTGAAAATGAACTTCGTCACTTCAACGACCTTTTTCTCACCCTCGGGTGTTCTTACGTCGGCGCCATACCTCAGGTAATCTTGAGGATATGGGGTCACAGCCATGACTTTAATTCCGTTTTCTGAATATCTTTTTATGGTTTCCTTGTAGTGAATAAACGGCAGGCTTACGCTTCCGTCTTCGTTGAAAGGAAAATTCACGTCGGAACGAAGCCATTTCACGTTCGCACCGTGGAGAAGATCGTACTCCTCGTGCGCGTGGCAAATGCCGCAAATGAACTCTCTGTTGCGGAATTTTTCCGTTTCGTCGGAACTTTTTTTGATGAAAAGCGATTTAAAAAGATTTGAAGGCAAATATTTCAGACCGTATTTGATTTGATCTTTAACGAATTGTTCCATAAATATCTCCGAGAACTACCGTTTGGCTCAAGACATGGATTCTGCCATAGCTTCTGCAAAGCTTTCGTCCGCCGACTTTGCGGATGCAGCCATGAGCGCACGGCGCGCGTTGAGCTCGATATACATTTTTTCTCTCTTGTCGCCGACGATGTCGTAGAAGAGATACGGGATGATCTTGATGACCTGCGGGAAGAGCGTTACGCCCACAAACAGGAAGAAAACTTTCTGATAGACGACTTTACTGCCCTGCGACCACGGGAGCATGGTGATAGTTGTATCGTATCCGCTCCACTTGAAGAGGAACAGCGTCAAAAGAGCGTTGAGAGGAGCGGTAACTTTAACAATAAGCTGATACAAAACGGTGATCGTACCGTCCGGTCTTTCGCCCGTGACATATTCGGTATAGTCGTTGATCTCTCTTCCAAGCTCGGCGACGAAAACCTTTGAAGGCCCGTTGTTCAAGCCGTTCAGGCCGTAGAAGAACGCATAGATTCCGACAAGCAGCCATCTGTTCTTCTGATCCATGAAGGAGCAGCAAAGGATAACCATCATAATGCTGACCGCAAGATCCCATATCCTGATCGCGATGAAAGCGTTCCTGGTATTGTTCTTGAACACCTTTGAGAACCAAGGGATGAGGCCGAGGGACGCTACATCGAGAATGTTATACGGCAGGTATGCAATAAAAGTCGGGATCGATCCGCCGAAGATCTCCTGCTGGGTGACAACGTCCCATTTGTAGCCGCCGTCCGACCAAAACGAGAAGATGAATTCAAAAATATAAACCCTGAGGAGATGCTTGTTCTTGAGCATATAGAAGAACGCCTTGTGAAGCGGAGCAGGCTTCTGCTGGAGCATAACTCTTTCCTTGCAGATGATCGCCATGGAGATGTTTGCAACTGCGCCGATGATGCCTGATGCGGCGGCAATGATGAAGAACAGGTGCGAAAGAGAAAGCGTGATATAACCTTTGTTGCTCAACTCCATGAGAGGAAGGAAGAAAATGAAAACGACCTGTGCGCCGGGGTTTCCGATATATTGCTCGAAAAGACCTACGTTGATCCTGTCCTTCGGGTTGGGAGTCTGGAGCTGGATGATACTTCCGCGAGGGATACTGTACATCGTGCTGAAAGTTTCCTGAATGAACATCGTCGAGAAAACAAAGATGATCTTCTTTGAGTCGTTTCCGACGCCGTCGTTGAAGAACACGGCGCCGCCGTAGAGCGCGACAGTGCTCAGGAAGTAAGGAATAGACGTGAAAATGATCCATGGACGCGACTTGCCCCAGCGAGTTCTCGTTCTGTCGTAAATTGCGCCCATGATCGGGTTGTTGAGAACGTCGTAAATGCCGATAAGAGTTGAAATGAAGATGATATAGACCATATCAAGCCTCAGGACGTTAACAAGATAGAGCATCCTGTACTGTCCGAGAGCCATCAGCATCTGGGTTGCAAAAGCGCCGATGCCGGGGAAAATCAGCTCTTTGGGAGAAAGAACTCTCGTGTGGAACATACGAATAGCGGTGTCGCTGTGCTTGGAGAGCTCCTTCTTGCTCATCGAGGCGGCAGAGTTTTCTTCCGCGCCGAAAACGGTTTTGGTAATATTGTCTTTGCTGAATTTTGAATTGTTTTCACTCATTTAACTGTCACCTCGCATGATGATCTGTATGATCCGTTGTCCGTAATGGCGAACACTTTTACAGTGCCGGGAGAAACCGCTGTAACAACGCCGTTTTCGTCAACCGTTGCAATCGACTCGTCAAAGGTGTACCATTTGACGGTTTTGACGGTGGCGTTGGATGGCTTGACATTCGCTTCAAGCTGATATGTTTCGCCCACGTCGAGCTTGACGCTGCGTTTTTTGAGCTTCATATCGCTCACGCCCTCAAGGACTTCAACAACGCAGTCCGATGAGAAAGTTTTTCCGCCGAACTCAAAGCTTGCGGTGATAGTCGCTTTGCCGGTCTTTTTGTGCGATTTGAGGTAGCCGTCTTTGTCGACGTCGCAAACACTCGGATCGGACGACTTCCAGTTTACCGTATAGGCAACGGGATCATCGCAAACAAGTCTCGCAACGATATTGCTGCTGTTGTCCTTAAAGCCGATCTGCATATAACCGGAGCTGAGGTTTATGGCAGGCCATTCAAAGCTGTATGCCGTAAGCTCAAGTCCCTTGAAGTCGAAATTCGTCGAAGAAAGAGACGAGAAATCGTTGATGAACGTCACGTTGGATTTTACGTCGGCATTGACACTATATTCAAGATACTTGATCTGACCGCTGGTCTTGTTGATGATCGCCTTGACAGAAAGGTTATCATAGTTGAAGTCAAGGCTGTCGATATTCATGAAGTTTTCATAGCTGCCTTTGAGGAGATCTTCAACGCGGGAGACTGTACGGGTGTCGTAATTGTTATCGATCGTCTGCTGATTGTCGTTTACGTTGAGGACGATCTCAACATCGTCGTTATAAGTGAGCTTGTATGGATAGTCGCATCCGCAAAGGTCGCAACTGTCGAGCTGATCATCGCTCGCATTGCCGCACATCCTGCACTTGTATGTAGAGTATTTTACGGAAAAATCGGCGATCTCGCCTTCCGTCAACTTCGGAACTCGCAGATATTCGGACATATCGTCGAAGAAATTTGTTTCGACAAACTCAAAATCCTGCTTGATAATATCGTTGATCCCGTTCTTTACAAACTTGTATGTATCAAGAACGTCGGGTCCGAGATTGGTTTGCAAAGTGCCGTCGTCAATCTGGAAAGCGTGGTCTGTGCGAAGCTTCGGCTTTTCGGAAACGGCTTTTTCGATGGCGGTGATGATGTAGTCGTAAGCCTGCTGCTTCGTCTCGGGAACAACAAAGTCGGTCAGAACGCTCTCTGACATATCCATCTGGCCTTCGATAGCTGTAACGGCGAAAATGCCGTAGGTAAAGCCGGCCACAAAAGCGACTATAAGGAAGATGATTACGCCTACGTAAACGCCGTGAGCCTGTTTGTCATGTTTTTCTTCAAATTCTGCGGAGCTTACGTCCAATTTTACTTTTTCTTTCTTTTCGCTCAACGTAATGACCTCCTTAATCGTTTTCGGAAGGATCGGTGACGGCGGGTTCTTTCTCGGAAGCCTCTGCCGATTCGCCTTCTTCGATTTCTTTTCTGCCCTGTTCATCCTCAAAATGTTTGAGGCCTTTGGCAATCTCTTCTTCGATCTGACGTGTCTCTTCGGTCTCAACTATAGGCTGAGGAAGCGAATCGAAATCGATCTCACCGCTCTTGACTTTCAGAAGTATCTGATATCTTTCCCAATCGCCCTCTTCGTATTCAACCTTCGGCTTGAACTTGATAAGCAAAGCGTTCGAAACAGCCACGACCGCCAGCGCGGCGGCGAGGATATACAGCCCGAAGGACGAGCTTGCCGAAATCACCAAACCGCCGGAGATTGAGCCCGCCAACGAGGAGATAACAAGCTGCATCACTACCGAAACAACAGCGCCTACGCCGGCGACAACAGCAGTGATCTTCGGCATATTCTTGTAGCTGATGAAGCAAAGTATCGTCAGAACCAGAACGAACACTGCAAACAATACGGCGGCAGCATAGCAAAAGAGAATGTTCCTTGCAGCCGCAAACTGCTCAGCCGCGAGACTTGAAGACGACATCTTCAGAATATAGGCGATCGAGCCTTCGTTGAAAGCGTTGTACAGATCGATCCCTTTGAGGGCGATCGTCGATCTGAAGAACGGAAGGTTGATCCCAAGCGATCCTGCGGAAAACAGGACGATCGCGACGATAGGCAACACAACGGCTATCAGCCTGGCAATGGCAAGCTTCGAGCCGATGAACGCGACTTTCATGTGCCTGAGCTTGACGTGCATCCTGGCAAGATTGAGCTCGGCTTCCTTTGCTTCTCTGTAGAAATTTTCTTCAAAATTGCAGAATCTGAGATTGACTTTGCAATTCGGACAAAACTGGCTTACGTTATAGAGGTGAAGCTTTTGTCCGCATTTCGGGCAGTGTGTCATTTTCTTTATGTACCTCGCTAAAATTAGTATTTTATGTGTCTTATACGTCGATTGTAAACTTGTAATTGTTCAGCCAAAAGCCGCCGATATAACTCCTGAGGCGAATAACAACTTCATTCTCATAAACTTCAAAAACGAATCCCGTGCCGTTGATCATAACGCCCCTGTCGGTAAAGAACTGATAGGACGGGCAGTTGACGAGCGTCAAGCCGCCGAGCTTCTCAACGGAAGAATAGCCGTAACGCGATGCAGTTCGGTCGTTTGTAACTCCGTTGTGAATATGTCCTGTGATATAGAATACGTTTTTGTATTTCTGAAGGATCTCCTTGATCCTGTCGCTCTGTTCGCCGAGCCCGCCGGACATGGGGTCTTCGATATGATCCTGGAAAGTCACGGGCAAGCCGTGGGTTTGATTGATCGGCCAGTGGCACATGACAAAGATCGGTTTTCCATCCTTCGAGGCGATCTCCATTTCGTTTTCAAGCCATCTGATCTGTTCGTCGCTGATGACGGCGTAGGTCCAGTCGGCTTCGCTGGAAATGGTTATGAGGTGGTATCCGTTGATCGTCATGGAAGAATAGACGTTATCGATGCTGTTGCCGGTTACCTTTTCGTAGTAGTGTTTATAGTACCTATGGGCGAGGATAACGCCGGTGTCCTCCGTCCAGGTGTCGTGGTTGCCGAGCATCATATGGATCCTCTTAGCGACATCATACTTTGAAACAGCGTCGGCGAAAGCTTTGTACTGCTCAAGATAGCCGTGGTCGGTGTTGTCGCCCATGAAGATCAGCGCGTCGGGCTTGTATTTTGAATTGTCGAGATCCTTAAGCCCAAGCTCAAGGATAGTCTTACGAAGATAGGTGTCGTCAAGGTGAACGTCGGACATCGTTGCGAAAGTCAGCTTCACTTTCTTTGAATCAACGGGAGTGTAATCAGCCTTAGCCCAAAGATGAAACGGTGCGGCAACGATACAGACCGCCGACATGAAGATTGAGATAATGGCGTTAAGAATTGAAACGATCATTTTTTACCTCCGCTGTATCAAACAAGCTCTATGTTTTTTCTGTATTGGTCAAGCCACATTCCGAAAACAAAGTTTCTCGCGCGGATAACTACGTCGTCTTCATAGACTTCAAAGACGAAGCCTGTGCCGTTCATCATGTGACCGTGCAGGCTGGGATACATATAGCTCGGCAGATTGACAGACCAGACGTTGCCGACTTTTTCTATGCTCGCGTAATCACGGTTTTTGCCGAACGGTTCATTTGAAAAACCGCTGTGGATATGGCCGGAAATCAGGAACACGTTTTTGTAGCGCTGAAGGATATCGTTGACGGCGTCGCTGTTCATGCCCATTCCGCCCTTTGTCGGGTCTGAAGTCGTGCCTTCAAAGGTGAAAGGAAGCCCATGCGTCTGATTGATCGGCCAGTGGGAAATAACGAATATCGGTTTTCCGTCGGCAGAGGCGACCTCCATCTGCTCTGCAAGCCAATCAAGCTGTTCGTCGGTGAAATAAGCCGCTGTCAACCTCCACTGACTGCCGAGGACGATGAAGGTGTAGCCGTTGATCTTTTTGGAATAAAACTCATTTTGAATATCCATTCCCGTGATCTTGCTCGCGTAATATGTGAAATATGTTTTGGCAAGGTCGTAGGTGCCTTCTTCACTCCAGGTGTCATGGTTGCCGTTAGCGAAAAGAATGTTCTTTGCAATATCGTATTTTGCGATCGAGGAAGCGAGCCTCTCATACTGCTCTTTCTGTCCGCCGTCGGTGTTGTCGCCGCAGAAAAGCACAGCGTCGAGCTTAGACTTAGCGTTGTCAAAATCCTGCAATCCGAGTTCGAGGATCATCTGCCTGAAAGAGCTGTCCGTCAGATGGATATCCGACAAGGCGGCGAAATTCAGTTTTACTTTGTCGGGATCGATAGGTTTCAGAGAACGGGAAAAAGTGCCCCCGAAAACACCCGAAAACAAAACGGCAGCGCAAGAAAATAATAGCAAAACCTTCCTTACTG
>JAFTCG010000003.1 GCA_017454815.1 Clostridia bacterium | reverse complement strand
CGGATTTATTCTTCGCTATCTTGAAGGCAAGGACGATATTACAGGTTATTCCTATGAGCCGTGGCATTTCCGCTACGTCGGCGTTGACGCTGCAAAAGAGATCTCGGAAAAAGGCATCACTCTTGAAGAATACCTCAATAAAGCTCCTGCAGCCGAAGCTTAATATTTTCAACCTGTAAGCATTTTGATCAGCCGTTTTCTTCTGAAAGATGACGGCTGTTTTTTTTTTAAACTTTTTTTAAGAATTGTTGTTTATAATATCGACAATATGATATAATCAATAAGAAAAAGGAGCTGGGATAAATGAAAATACTGGTTGTCGAAGACGAGATCTCGTTATCGAAGGCTTTGAAAAGAATATTGGAGCAGCAGGGCTTGTTCGTTGACGTTGTAAACGACGGATTATCCGCTATAGACTATGCAAAAGAAGTTGACTACAACCTCATCATCCTTGACGTAATGCTCCCGAAGCTCGACGGCTTCGAGGTCGTAAGGATCCTTCGCAAGGACGGGCTTAACACTCCTATTCTTATGCTGACGGCAAGAACGATGGTCAAAGATAAGGTCACAGGCCTCAACTACGGCGCGGACGACTACATGACCAAGCCGTTCGATACAGAGGAGCTCTTAGCCAGAGTCGGAGCGCTGACCAGAAGGGGCGGGGAAGTTTTCGTTGACAAGATGTGTTTCGAGGATCTCACGCTTGATCTGCGATCGGCAGAGCTCACCTGCAACGGCGACTGCGTTCAGCTCAGCCACAAGGAGTTCAATATCATCAAAATATTCCTCTCAAACCCTTCCCAGACTTTCACAAAGGACGTCCTCATCGGCAACGTCTGGGGCATCGAATCGGAGGCGACCGACAACAACGTCGAAGTCTACATCTCCTTCATTCGCAAAAAGCTCCGCTATCTCAATTCAAAGGTTACGATCAAGAACATCCATAAAATCGGCTATCGCGTGGAGGTAGAATAAGTGGTACATTCCTACAAAAAACGCTTTGTCATCATTACCGTCGCCATGATTGGTTTGATACTGACGGTCGTGTTTTCTTTTTTGGGCTTCTACGTCTGCCGTGACAAGATCCACACGCTTGAAAACACCATGAATCAAGCCCTGAAACCCTGGAACTCGCAGACCTTCGGTCAGCTTGAAGCCGATTCCGCCATCGTTCCGAAAACCGCAGAAAACGGGCAAATCAAGCCCGATGAAAAGCGCGAAGGCAGAAGATACGATTTCTTCGGAAACGAGAGAATTGACAACGACAGCTACACTATCGCGACCTACGTATACGACCCTTCGGACGGCTCTGTTACGGTGGTTACAGATGCTGATTTTATTAAAGATAACGAACTGTCGGAGATTATTTCCGCCGTCGTCGACAGGAGTGAAAACTACGAAAAGCTGAAAGACTACGGGCTTGTTTATTTCAAAGAACAGCCGATGGATTCCGGAGTCTGCAAGATCGCACTGACGAGGTTTTCATTCTTCATGACCTCTTTCTTCAAGAGTCTGGGCGTGCTGGTCTTTTTCTACTTGGTGCTGATCCTTGCTTTTGTCATCGTCTCAAAAAAGCTGTCCTCGATCGCCGCAAAGCCGATGGAAGAAGCGATCGAGCTTGAAAAAAAGTTCGTTGCAAACGTATCCCACGATCTCAAAACACCCATCACCATTATCCTCGCCAACAACAGCATACTGAAGTCGAGCCCTGATTCGACAGTCGGCGACCAGATGCAGTGGATCGAAAGCACCGACACAGCTTCGAGGGATATGCTCCGGATGATAAACGAGATGCTCACGTTTTCCTTGCTTGACGCCGAGGAGCATCAGATCATTTTTGGAAAAATTAACGCTTCATCCTGCGCCGAAAGGTGCGTTCTTCAGTTCGAGAGCGTTGCCTACGACAGGAATATCCGTTTTGATTCAGACATTGACAGCGACGTCTATATCAGCGCCACAAGGGACTACACCGACAGGATATTTAATTCTATTATCGAAAACGCCTTTAAGTACGAGCCTAACGGCGGCAGTATATTCACCTCGTTGAAAATCGAAAAAAAGAAGGCTGTTTTCACCGTCCGCAACTACGGCAGCTACATCTCAAGCGAAGACCTTCCGCACATTTTTGAGAGGTTTTATCGCGCCGACAAGACCAGGAACGAGAAAAAAGGTCACGGGCTCGGGCTACCGATCGTTATGCAGATCACAAAGCACATCGGGGCAAAGATCTCAGTCAAGAGCTCTGTTGAAGAAGGCACTGTATTCACGGTAGTGTTTGACATCAGTGAAAAATAAAACAAACTCCTGCGGAAAATATTTTAATAATAAATATCCGATCCTTGTGGTCGGTTATTTTTTTGAATTATTTGTTAAAATAGAGCATTACATCTTGAAGTAATTGCAAATATATTGTATAATAACTAAGATTAAAGTACAAATTGGGGGATAACGCTTTGCCGGACAAAAAAATTGTTGGTTTCGTCCCCGAAGACGAAATATTAAGGCAAAAAGAATATATCGAGCTTGTTAGAGTCATCCTTTCCTCGCGTGCAGAACTCTCCTCGCCGAAAGCTTTCGTGCACACATACGGCTGTCAGGGAAACGTCTCCGACAGTGAGCGGATGAAAGGCGTTCTCTCTGAGATGGGTTACATCTTCACCGACAACAGCGAAGAAGCCGATCTCATCCTTTTCAACACCTGCGCAGTGCGGGAGCATGCCGAGGACAGAGTTTTCGGCAACGTCGGCAGGCTTAAAGCGTTGAAAGAGAAGAACAAAAACCTCATCATCGCCCTTTGCGGCTGCATGGTCCAGCAAGAAGAAGTCAAGGAAAAAATCAGAAAAAGCTACTCCTTCGTTGACATTCTCTTCGGCACGAGGGTCTTCCACAAGCTCCCGGAATTCATCTACCGCAAGCTTTCAACCGGTGACAAGGTCTTCGACATTACATCAAATAGCGATCTCATCGCCGAAAATATGCCCGTCCACAGGGACGGCTCGTTCAAAGCATGGCTCCCTATCATGTACGGGTGCGACAATTTTTGCAGCTACTGCATCGTCCCTTACGTCAGGGGGCGCGAGCGAAGTCGTCGAAGCGAGGACATCCTCTGTGAAGCTAAAGAGATTGTCGCCGCAGGATATAAGGAGATCACTCTCCTCGGTCAAAACGTCAACTCCTACGGCAAAGGTCTCGACGAGGAGATAGATTTTTCGGAGCTTCTGAAGAAGATCAACGACATCGAGGGCAATTTTATAATCCGATTCATGACTTCTCACCCGAAGGATTGCTCTAAAAAGCTCATTGACACCATTGCTTCCTGTGAGAAAGTTTCGTCCCACCTGCATCTTCCCGTCCAGAGCGGAAACAACAGGGTTCTTGGGATGATGAACAGGAAATACACCAGGGAAGAATACCTCGGTCTGATCGCCTACGCCAAGGCGAAGATTCCGGATATTTCCCTGACGAGCGATATTATAGTTGGATTCCCCGGCGAGACTTACGAGGAATTTTGCGACACCGTCAGCCTTGTTAAGGAAGTCGGATACACTTCGCTTTTCACATTCATCTATTCAAAACGAAACGGCACCAAAGCCGCAGCTTTGCCGGATGAGATCTCCCATAAGGAAAAGACTGTCTGGTTCAAAGAGCTGACCGACGCCCAGGAGATCATCGCCGAAAAACGCTGCCGCGAGATGAGAGGAAAAGTCTACCGCTGCCTTTGCGAGGGCAAAGCCAGAAACGACGGCGAATATGTCGGCAGGACTTCCGGAAACGTGATAATCGAATTCACTTCCGACCGCGACCTAACGGGCCAGTTTTGCGACGTTAAGGTGACGGATACGCTCACATGGATCGTAAAAGGCGAGCTTTGCGAAGAATAACATCTGACAAGTAATATAACTTTACGTGTATTAATTTAAAGGAGAAATTATGGACAATATTGAAAAACTTACGAGAGAACTCGGTAAAGCTATTCAGCTTGACGAAAGATACCTCAACTACGTTGCCGCAAGGCAGAAGAACGAAAAAGACGACGAGCTCAACGACCTGCTCGGACAGGTGCAGATTATCCACATGAACTACGGCAGGGAAGCCCAAAAGGGCGACGAAGCCGACCAGGACAAGCTTGACGAATTTGAAAAGAATTTTAACGAGTTGTTTTCCCGCGTGAAAAACCACCCGACGATGGTGAACTATGAAAACGCAAGGGACGAGCTCGATTCTCTCATGAAATACGTTACGGGGATACTCTCCATGTGCGCCGTCGGCGAAGACCCGATGACCTGCGATCCCCAAGCCAATGCCGGCGGCTGTGCGGGCGACTGCTCGTCCTGCGGCGGATGCGGCTGATTTTGCAACGAATTAACGGATTATCAATTTTAAGGATGATGATTTATGGCTGAAATGACCCCGATGATGCGCCAGTATCTCGATTTGAAAGCCCAATATCCCGACACGATACTTTTCTTCCGTCTCGGGGATTTTTACGAGATGTTTTTTGACGATGCAAAGCTCGTCTCCAAGGAGCTTGATCTTGTCCTCACAGGCAGAGATTGCGGCCAGGAGGAGCGCGCACCCATGTGCGGAGTGCCGTACCATGCCGTAGACAATTACATCTCCAAGCTTGTTTTGCGCGGATATAAGGTCGCAATATGCGAGCAGATGGAAGACCCTTCTAAAGCCAAAAGCCTCGTAAAGCGCAGCGTCACAAGGGTACTCACTCCGGGCACGATCATCGAGAGTTCCATTCTCGACGAGGGCAAAAACAACTATCTTGCCGCGTTTTACTACAGCGATAACGTGCTTTCAAGCGTTTTCGCTGATATCTCGACCGGCAGTGTCAACATTTCTTCGATCGAGACTGATACCGTACTCGAAGACCTGATGAACGAATTCGCAAAATATAACCCCAGCGAAGTCATCGTCGACGAGAAGCTCTACGGCTTCAGCGGCGTTTCAAGATTTTTTGAAAGAAATAAAAGGCTGCTGATCGAAAAAGTCGAAAGCGATTACTTTGACTTCACCGATTGCGCCAAATCCGTTGCGGAAAACGTCGAAGGCTTTGACCCGATCAACACCGAACTGAGCGACCAGGAGTTGACCTGCCTTGGCGGATGCATCAAATATCTCTGCGTTCAGTACAGGACAAACCTCAAAAACATCAGAGCCTGTGACATTCACCGCGACAGCAGCTATATGTCGATCAACTTTTCCACCAGGAGAAACCTTGAGCTGACCGAAACGATGAGAAACCGTGATAAGACCGGCTCGCTCCTGTGGGTGCTTGACAAGACAAAATGCCCTCTCGGCAAGAGAAAGATCCGATCTTTCCTCGAAAGACCTTTGCTCGACGAAAGAGCGATTTTTGAGCGCCAAGATGCGGTGAATGAGCTTTACGAAGATTTTGTCAGGAACGACGAGATCAGAATGATCCTTCACTACGTCAACGACCTTGAGAGGATCATGACCCGAGTTCTATACGGCTCCATCAACCCTAAGGAGCTGCGTTCTTTCGCAAACTCCCTGAAAGATTTGCCGGTCGTCAAAAGCCTGCTCGCTAATTTTAAGAGCAAGATCCTTTCCTCGCTTTATGAAAATTTTGATCCCCTCGAAGAGCTTTATGAATACATCAACAATGTCCTCGAGGACGATCCCGGCGCTACGCTCAAGGAAGGCACGATCATCCGAGAGGGTTTCAGCAAGGAGCTTGACGAGCTCAGGGCGATCGAAAAAGATTCATCCTCATACCTCACATCCATCGAAGAGAGGGAGCGCGAGCGCACCGGCATCCCAAAGATCAAAGTTTCGTTCAACAAAGTCTTTGGCTTCTACATCGAGGTCACCAACTCCTACAAGGACAAGGTACCCGAGGATTATATCAGGAAACAGACCCTCACCAACTGCGAGAGATATATTACCCAGGAGCTCAAAGAGCTTGAAAGCAAGATCCTTTCGGCAAAAGAGAGGATCGAAATGATGGAACGCGAGATATTCCGAGTCGTTCGCGAAAACGTCGGCTCACAGTATGTCAAAGTGCACAACACCGCCGAAGCTATCGGATTGCTTGACGCTCTTTGCTCACTTGCCTTCGTCGCGAGGGAAAACAACTACTGCCGCCCCCGGATCGGGAAAGATCAACTCATCAAAATCGTCGACGGTCGCCATCCGGTTGTTGAGAAGATGTTAATCGACACGCCCTTTGTCCCGAACACTACCGTTTTAGGAGCAGAGGATTGCCTTTGCAACATCATAACAGGCCCCAACATGGCGGGTAAATCGACTTATATGCGCCAGGTTGCCTTGATCGTTATCATGGCTCAGATTGGGTCTTTCGTTCCGGCAAAGGAAGCGCACATCGGCATCTGCGACAGCGTTTTCACGAGAGTCGGCGCTTCCGACGACCTGACTTCAGGTCAGTCGACCTTCATGGTTGAGATGAGCGAAGTCGCCGAGATACTGAAGCGCGCCACCGCAAAAAGCCTCATCATCTACGACGAAATCGGCAGGGGAACCTCGACCTACGACGGCATGAGTATTGCCAGAGCCGTGCTTGAATATACTGTCGAAAAGATCGGCGCTAAAACTCTTTTTGCGACGCATTATCATGAACTGACCGTGATCGTAGGGCTTATTGATGGGGTCAAAAACTACAACGTCGCCGTCAAAAAACGCGGCGAGGAGATCATCTTCCTTCGCAAAGTCGTCAGCGGTCCCGCCGACGGAAGCTACGGCGTTGAAGTTTCAAGGCTTGCCGGCGTTCCGGAATCGGTCGTAAGCCGCGCAAGGATGATTCTTGATGAGCTTGAAACGTCCGATGATCCGAAAGTTCATATTCTCCCGTTTTCTCCCTCGCCCGATAGCTCTGACGATCAACAAAGCAGGGAAGAACGCTCGAACAGCCTGATCGATTATCTGCAAAACCTCGACATCGATATTCTCACTCCTTTGGAGGCTATCATCGAACTGAGCAAGATCAAAAAGCTTGCGTCCGAAGAATGATATTATTGAAATTATAATTGTCAATTCTTTATCCTACAATATATTAAAACGTCTGTACTGTGTGGTGAATCTAATGCCGAAAATCGTTGTGCTACCCAAAAACATAGCTGACCTCATCGCTGCGGGTGAAGTTGTCGACAGACCTGCATCCATAGTGAAGGAAGCCGTTGAAAACTCCATCGACGCGGGCGCCTCGTTCATCACTGTCGAGATCAAAAACGGCGGCATTTCCTACATCAGAGTCACCGACAACGGCAGCGGGATCGAAAGAGAAGACCTCCGCAACGCTTTCGTCAGCCATGCCACCAGCAAAGTCCGTACCACCAATGACCTTGATTCCATCATGACGCTTGGCTTCAGGGGAGAGGCGCTTGCGTCCATCAGCGCTGTCGCCAAAATTGAAGTGATGACCAGAACTCACGACAGCGAGCTCGGCACAAGGTATATCATCGAAGGCTCTGATGAAAAACTTTTGGAAGAAGTCGGCTGCCCAACGGGCACCACAATTATTATCAGGGACTTGTTCTTCAACACTCCTGCCCGGATGAAATTCCTCAAAAAAGATGTCACCGAAGCCAACGCCGTTTCCGCAGTTGTGGACAGGCTCGCTTTGTCCCACCCGGAGATCAGTTTCCGATTCATCCGCGACGGCAAGGAAACGCTCCTGACCCACGGTGACAGCAAGATGATCTCTGCGATCTACAGCGTTTTTTCAAAAGATTTCGCATCCGGACTTGTCCCGGTCGACTATGAGCTCAACGGAGTGAAGATCACAGGATACATCTCTAAACCTCTTCATTCAAGACCGAACAGGAGCATGCAGTTCTTCTTCGTCAACAACAGATTTGTCAAGGCCAAGACCGCTTTCATCGCCCTCGAGGAAGCTTACAAAAACCAAATCATGGTCGGGAAATTTCCATCTTGCGTTCTGAACATTCAGATCCCTTACAACACCGTCGACGTCAACGTCCACCCCTCGAAGCTCGAAGTCAGGTTTTCCAACGAAAAGCTGATATTTAACGCCGTCTACTACGGATGTCTTAACTCGCTTAAGGACAACGACACAACGCCCGTCGTGGAGCTCGACAGGATCGCTTCCAAGCCTGACTTTACCGCTCCCGTTGCGCAAAAATATGAGCAGACTGTTATGTCCGACAAGACGGTCAAAAATTTCGATATCGCCCGAAATGACGCTGTTTTCCATGTTACACGAACTGCCGATCCGCGCGAAAACGATCCGAACTTTATAAAGATGTCTTCGCCGAGTCTGCCGATTGCAGAGCAGTATTACAAAAATGACAATATCCTCGCCGGAATGAAAAAAAACGACGGTATCGATATAAAGCTTTCGCCTGAACCCTCCGAAGCTGAGGACGCGGCTAAAGCCTCGACGAAAACTATCCTCGACGAAGCAGTCGAAGACGATGTTGAGGTTGGTCGTGACACGATAGAAGAAAAGATTCTCCAAAGCGTGAAGATCATCGGCGAAGCATTTAAAACCTACATTTTCGCCGAGGTCAACGGAAAGCTCTACATCGTTGACAAGCACGCCGCCCACGAAAGGATCCTCTTTGAAAAGATCAGAAGCAAAGCCAATCTTTCCGAGCGGCAGGTACTGCTGGCTCCCGTGCCCGTTACTCTCCCAAAGGAAGAGTTTGACGCCGTAATGGGTAACCTCGATGTGCTTTTGAAATCCGGCTTCCTCGTCGAACAGTTCGGCGTAGGCACGGTGATAGTCAGGGAATCGCCCCTTTGTGTCGTGCGCGACGATATTTCTTACCTCATAAGTGAGATCGCAGGCTACTTGGTGGACAACAAAAACGACGTTATCACAGAAAAGATAGATTGGATATTCCACTCCTCGGCATGCAGAGCCGCCATCAAAGCCGGAAATATCACCAGCGTTTACGAGATGGAAAAGCTTGTTGAACAGATCCTCGACAACGACGATATCAGGTATTGCCCACACGGCAGACCTGTCATGGTCGAGCTGACTAAGAGAGAGATAGATAAATTCTTCGGAAGGATCGTTTGAATTTGGAAAAAATCAGAACTGTCTGCGTTTGCGGCCCTACAGCCTCGGGCAAAACTGCACTCGGCGTTGCTCTCGCCGAAAAGCTAAACGGCGAGGTCATCTCCGCCGATTCAATGCAGATCTACAAATTTGTCGACATAGCTTCTGCAAAGCCGACTCCCGATGAGATGCGCGGTATCCGCCATCATCTGATCGATTTTGTCGATCCGTCGGAAAACTACAGCGTTGCGCAGTACACCCTTGACGCCAACAAGGCGGCGGATGAGATCGTCGGGCGTGGCAAGATGCCGATCATTGTCGGCGGAACAGGGCTTTATATCGAATGCTTTATTAACAACATAACCCTCCTCGACGACGGGTTTGACGAAGATATAAGATCAATGCTTCGCTCAAGAATTGAATCGGAAGGCTCGGAAAAGCTCTATAATGAGCTCGTTTCGATCGATCCTGCCGCAGCCGCAAAGATCCACCCGAACAACTTTGTAAAACTCCTTCGGGCTTTGGAAGTTTATTATTCCAGCGGGATGACTCTGACGAAGCAGAACGAACTGTCAAAACAGCATCCGTCGCGGTTTGACAACACCACTGTTTTTTTGAATTGCAAAAACAGAGATTATCTCTACCGCCGGATCGAGAGCAGAGTCGACAGGATGCTTGAAGCCGGGCTTGTTGAAGAAGCAAAGCGATATTATTCGCTCGGATGTTCTTCGACCTCGTCCCAGGCTATCGGATATAAGGAGCTGAAGCCTTTCCTCGACGGCGTAGCTTCGCTCGACGAATGCGTTGATAATCTCAAAAAAGCGACCAGGAACTATGCAAAACGTCAGCTGACCTGGTTTCGTAGGAACAAGGATGCCAAAGAATTCTTCATCGACGAATATTCCTCTTTGGAAGATTTGACCGAAGAAGTTTTGAAAGCTTTATAAACCAGATAACGGGAGAACTATTTTGAAGAACGTAACAACAAAAAACAGAATATTCAAAGCTGTCTCCGTTTTCCTCATTGTCTTTATTGCGCTTTATTTCACCTACCGCGTTTTTACGCTCAACAACGGCGCATATCAGACCAAGACGACGCTCTTGAAAACTGTCGAGCAGGGGATAGATACCACCGTTTTCATCGTCAGGGATGAGGCATATCTCAACAAGATCGACAGCAACAAAACTTCTGTTTCGCTCATTTCCGACGGCGAAAGAGTTGCCGAAAACGAGATCATAAGCGCGCTGTTCGACTCCCGTCAGGAGGCTGAGGACTACAAAAAACGCCTTTTCTACGAGAGCGAGCTCGACAGGTACATCTCTTTTCTCTCACAGGAGAAGATCAATATCAGCGATATTATGACCTACGATTCAAAGACGAACGACCTGTTTTGCAAATACGTCGATTCGATCCGCGAAAACTCCTTTGACGAAGCGAGGGAGAATATCTCGGAGTTTTGCAACAAGCTCACATCCAGACAGAGCGCGATGGGAGTTGAAGTCGACCTCGACGGCATCATTAACGAACTGAATTCAAAGGTCAACAAGCTAAAAAACATCACACCGGAATTCGTCATGTCCAAAACTACGGGCTATTTTGTCAACAACGTCGACGGTTACGAAAACGTCCTGAAATACGATGAGATCGAAAACATCACGACAAAAATGATCGACGACGCGATCAGCTCCGAAAAACAGCCGGAGGGCTCTTATGCCGGCAAGATCATCAACAGCTTCAACTGGTACATGGTCTGCTCCGTCACGTCGAAGGATGTCCAGGATCTCGACGAAGGCAAATACGTCACCGTTAGATTTTTAAACTCATCCTCGGTCGAGGAGAAAGCGGAGATCGTCGCCATCAACACCGAAAGCAAGGACAAAGTTGCCCTTGTTTTAAAGTGCAACAACGTCACCAGCAAGGTTTTCCCGCTTCGTAAGGAGAAGGTGAAGATAATCACCGACAGCGTCCGTGGCTATTCCATCAACAAGGACGCCATCAGGACTATCGATGGACAAAACGGCGTTTACGTCCTCAGGGGCAAGATCATCAATTTCCGCTACGTTGATATCCTCTACACCGACAGCGATTTTGTGCTCGTGCGGACTTTTGAGGACGAGAGCAACCTCGTCGCCGAACAGCGTGCAAAGGCGAAGGAAAACGGTTCCGACAGTGAGAAAGATAATTTCGATATTAACAAATACATCAGGCTTTACGACGAAGTGATCCTCAAAGGAAGTGATTTAAGTGACGGAAAGATCGTACAATGATCAGCGTTTTGAAGAAATCAGCGAAAACATCAAAGTCATTCGCGAGAACGTTGCTGCCGGCGCGGAAAAATCCGGCAGAAAACCCGAAGACATAAAGATTATGGCTGTCACCAAGACGGTCGATCCGATCTTCATTAACCATGCCATTGACAACTGCGGCATCGACCTAATCGGCGAAAACAGGGTTCAGGAGTATTTTTCAAAAAAGGATACGCTTCATCTCGATCGTTGCGACGTCCACCTTATAGGGCATTTGCAGACGAATAAAGTCAAGCAGATCGTACCGGAAGTTTCCATGATCCAATCTGTCGATTCGATCAGGCTTGCCGAGGAGATCGGCAAAACCGCATCTAAGCTCGGAAAAACCATGGAAGTGCTCGTTGAAATCAACATCGGAAACGAGGATTCAAAATTCGGCATCGACCAAAGCGAGCTTTCCGAATTCATCTGCCGTATCTCCGAAATCAGCGGCGTCAAAGTCAAAGGTTTGATGACTATCCCGCCTTTTGAAGAAAAAAACAGCGCTTTGGAAAGATTTTTTTTGGATATGTACAGATTTTTTATTGACATCAGGTCGAAAAAAATAGATAATGTAGATATGGATATTCTTTCTATGGGAATGTCCGGCGATTATTATGAAGCAATCATCAACGGCTCGAACCTTGTTCGTATCGGATCGTCGATGTTTGGAAAAAGAATATATTAAAAAATAATTTAAAACACAGGGGGATATTACTATGGGTTTTATGGACAAAATGAAAGGCTTTATTTTAGGGCCTGACGATGACGAAGATTACGGTGAAGTCAATCAGAGAAACTACGACTCAAACAGCGGTGAATATGATTTCCTCACGGACAATTCTTCAAGCTTTGAGGAGCCCAGACCGTCTTTCGCCGAGCGCAGGCACGAGCGCGATAACGTCGTCAGCTTCCACGCCAACGAGGAGCCCCGCGCTTCCAAGCCGCGCGTAGTCGTCGCCAAGCTCGAAAGATTTGAGGACGTCGGCGAAGTGACAAAGAGCATCAACGAAAAAAGGATCGTCATCATTAACCTTGAATCCGCTTCCAATGAAGTGACTCAGAGGATCATCGACTTCATCTACGGCGTAACCATCGCCAACAGGGGCGAGCTCAAGCGTGTTGCCTACAGAACTTATATGATCAAGCCCCAGGGCTATGATTTCACGGGCTCTATCGATGACGAAATCGATTCTAACAGCATCGACGGCATTTTCTTTCAGTAATTGATTTGTGTGGGGGAGAACGGTATGTTAACGCCCGAAAGTATTAAAAATCATCAGTTTCAGAATCTCGGCAGAGGTTTTTACAAGACCGACGAGGTCGACAGCTACATAGACGAGGTCTATTCGTCCTATAACCTCCTTTACAACGAGAACAAGGAACTGCTTAGAAAGCTCAATATTCTTGCCTCCAAGATCGAGGAATACAGAAACGACGAGCAAGCCATCCGCAACGCTATACGCAACGCACAGCGCATGGCTTCAAAGCTCATCGACGAAGCGAGAAAGGAAGCCCAGAGCATCATTGAAGCTGCCGAGATCAAGGCGGAAAGCGCCGATTCCATCACCAACGTCAGAATCAAAAAGCGCATCGACGAAGCCGAAGCCATGATAAAACAGACGTTTGACAACGCCCGCGCTCAGGCTAAGCGAGCGACGGAAAGAGCAGAATCGGACGCCAAAGCTGTCATTACCGACGCGAAGATAAAAGCTTCCGAGATCATCGAGAACGCCGCCAAGACCTCAAAACAGCAGCTTGCCACGATCGTCGAGGACATCAACTCCCAGCAGTCGCTGCTCTCAAAGCTCAGGGAGGAATCCGAGAGCTTCAAGAACAACATGATAAAACGCTACGAAGATCAGATCCACCTCATCAAGAGCTTCTCTGATTTTGCGCTCAGCGAGATAAAGGATTCTTTCTCGCCCGAGAGCTTTTCAAGCGTCGCCACCAAGAGCAAGGTCGATGAGATCCTCGAATCCATCTTCAAAGAAAAGATCGGCTCTGACGAGGATTTTTCCGCTTCGATTGACGACAGCGACGATGATTTCTTCTTTAAAAAGCTCCCCGACGGCGATGTTGTCTTCGAGGACGTATATTCAAGCTCCGAGCATGAGGGAGAGGAAGGTTACGTCAGACCCGATCCCGTATCGGAAGACGATATCGACGACATTTTCTCTTTTGACAGCTCCGACGACGGTTGGCTCTCCGGCGATATTCCCGTCTCGAAGCCCAAAACGCCCGACGACAGCTTTTTCAGCGACATAAAACCCGATTCATCCGACGTCGATCTGTTCTCGACCGACGGATTTGAGGAGTTCTCCGTCGACGGCTACAGCGACAAAGATTTCGTTTTCGACTCCAAGCCGGAGGCTTCCGAATCAAAGGACGAGCCTTCCGCTCGCATTGATCGGAAAGATAACTTCAAGATCTCCTTCGACGACAGGAACGATCTGGACAATACTTTTGAGTTCGATTTTATCGACGACACGAATAACAATAACTGAGGTAAATGATGATCAATTTGATTACCGCCGTTTCGATAATAACGCTGTGCGCGGTTGACCAGCTTATAAAGCTCGCTGTGAAGAACTATCTTCTCCCGCTCGGCAGCGTCGTCATCATCCCGAGGGTGCTTGAATTGAAATACGTTGAAAACACCGGCGCGGCTTTCGGCTCGATGAGCAACAACACTTTTGCGCTGTCGGTGTTTACTTCTGCGCTGATTATTGCGTGCCTGGTCGCTCTTTTTTCCGGGAAGGTGAAGGATAAAGTCCTGAGAGTATGCCTCGTGATGATCGTTTCCGGAGGAATGGGGAATCTCCTGGACAGGATGTTTCGCGGTACGAAGTTTTTCTGCGGCTACGTCATCGACTATATCAACTTGCTGTTTGTCGATTTTGCTGTGTTCAATTTCGCCGACTGCCTTATCACGGTCGGATGCTTTGTTTTGATATTCTATGTTCTTTTTGCGGACAAGTTTAAAAAGAAAAAAGTGAAGAAAGATGATTGACGCTATTATTTACGTCGTTGAAGAAAAATTCAATAACGAAAGGATCGACAAGGTTTTGTCGGCTATCCGACCTGAGCTGACGAGATCCTTCATCCAGAAGATACTTCAGCAGGGGGACGTGAAAGTCAACGGCATCGCAGTTGCAAAAAGCTACAAGGTCAAAACAGGCGACAAGGTTTTCGCCTCGTCCGTCACTCCGCGGGAGATCGAAGCAGTCCCACAGGATATTCCGCTCGACATCAGGTATGAGGACAACTGCCTTCTCGTTGTCAACAAACCAAAGGGCATGGTCGTCCATCCCGCCGCGGGTAACTTCGACAACACTCTTGTCAATGCCTTGCTTTTTCATTGCAAAGGATCTCTTTCCGGCATCAACGGCGTGCTTCGCCCGGGGATCGTCCACAGGATCGACAAGAACACGAGCGGCCTGCTCATCGTCGCAAAGAACGATATCTCTCACCTTGCTTTGTCGCAGCAGATCAGCTCCCATTCTTTCAAACGAGAGTATCAGGCAGTAGTCTACGGGCACTTTAAAGATCAGAAGGGGACTGTTACAGCCCCCATCGGCAGAAACCCTAACAACCGCCTTCAGATGTGCGTTACCGATAAGAACAGCAAAAACGCCGTAACTCACTACGAGGTTATCGACGAATACAAGGGCTTCACCCACCTGAAGCTTACCCTCGAAACCGGAAGAACTCATCAGATCCGAGTCCACATGAAATATATCGGTCATCCTGTTGCTGGTGACGACGTATATGGGCCCTCACCGGTTATCAAGGAGCTCGGTGGTCAATGTCTTCATGCTTCGCTCATCGGGTTTGACCACCCTGTAACTAAAGAATATATTCAGCTCGAAAGCGAGCTGCCGGAATATTTTATAAAATTCCTTAATAAAATCAAATAATCACCCGGAGGTGACTTTTTTGTCAGCATCAAAAAAAAGAGATCTACAGCTTTTAGCGTGGAAAGTCAGAAAAGGTATTATCGAAGGCGTTTACAGCGCCAAGTCCGGTCATCCCGGCGGCTCACTTTCCATCGCCGAAATCATCACTTATCTTTATTTCAAAGAAATGAACATCAATCCCGATAACCCCCGCGACCCAGATCGAGACAGGTTTGTTCTCTCCAAAGGCCACACCGCTCCGGCTCTTTACACCACGCTCGCGCTGAGGGGATTTTTCCCTTACGACGAGCTTAAAACTCTGCGTAAGACCGGTTCAAACCTTCAGGGACATCCGAGCATGCACAAAACTCCCGGAGTCGACATGAGCACAGGCTCGCTCGGACAGGGTATCTCCGTTGCGGCAGGAATGGCTCTTGGCGGAAAAATCAGCGGAAAAGATTTCAGAGTCTACACAATTCTCGGTGACGGCGAGATCGAAGAAGGTCAGGTCTGGGAAGCAGCAATGTATGCCGCGGCGAAGAAGCTCGACAACCTCGTAGCATTCATCGACAACAACAACCTCCAGATTGACGGCACTGTTGAAGAAGTCAATTCTCCCTACCCAATCGACGAAAAATTCAAAGCGTTCGGCTGGAACGTTATCACAATAGACGGCAATGACCTCGATGAGGTCGAGAACGCGCTCATCGCCGCAAGAAACTTCAAAGGAGCGCCGACGGCCATCGTTGCAAAGACAATCAAGGGCAAAGGCGTTTCCTACATGGAAAACGCAGTCGGATGGCACGGAGCCGCGCCCAAGGAAGATCAGTACAACGTCGCAATCGGCGAAATCAATGCGGCAATAGCGCAATTGGAGGCGGAATAAATGAGTGAAATTGTAAAAAAAGCAACCCGTGAATCATACGGAGCCGCTCTCGTTGAGCTCGGAAAAGTCAACGGCAACGTGATCGTTCTCGACGCCGATCTTTCCGCCGCCACAAAAACAGGCTCTTTCAAAAAGGAATTCCCCGACAGATTTTTCAACACCGGTATCGCTGAAAGCAACATGATCGGCATCGCTGCAGGTCTTGCAACGGAAGGTTTTACAGTTTTTGCAAGTTCTTTTGCAATGTTCGCCGCCGGCAGAGCTTTCGAGCAGATAAGAAACTCCGTCGGCTACACACACCTTAACGTCAAGATCGGCGCAACTCACGCAGGTATCTCCGTCGGCGAGGACGGCGCAAGCCACCAGTGCTGTGAGGACATCGCCCTCATGCGCTCAATTCCCGGCATGACGATCATCAATCCTGCCGATGATATCGAGACAAAACACGCTGTTTTTGCCGCCGCAGAATATGACGGCCCCGTCTATCTTCGCTTCGGCAGGCTTGCAGTACCGACGATTTACGACGAAAACAGCTATAAGTTTGAAATTGGAAAAGGAATCGAGCTTCGCGACGGCACTGACGTCACGATCTTCGCCACAGGACTTATGGTCAAGGAAGCCCTCGACGCCGCAGATATCCTTAAAAACGAAGGGATCAGCGCAAAGGTCATCAACATCCACACAATAAAGCCTATCGACCGCGATATTATCATCGAGGCGGCAAAGAAAACAGGCTGCGTTGTGACGGCTGAGGAGCACAGTGTTATCGGCGGTCTCGGCTCCGCAGTGTGCGAAGTTCTCAGCGAGAGCTGTCCCGTTCCCGTTGTCAGAGTCGGCGTAAACGATGAGTTCGGTCAGTCCGGCAACGCAGTTGAGCTGCTGAAACTTTATGGCCTTGACAGCGAAAACATTGCAGCCAAAGCCAAACAGGCAATCAACCTTAAATAAAAATTTTCAGCCTTGTTCAACCGAGCAAGGCTCTTATTATGGTGATATATTAATGAAAATTTCTGCCGTGATTTCTGAATTTAATCCTATGCACAGCGGCCACGTCCGACTTATCGACGAAGCCAAAAAGAACGGCGCAACCCACGTCATCTCCATTATGAGCGGCAATTTTGTCCAGCGTGGCGACTGTGCTGTCTATTCAAAATGGGACAGGGCAGTCGACGCTGTTAATAACGGCGTCGATTTGGTGATCGCTCTGCCTTGCGCCAAGTGTCTTTCGTCTGCTTCTGTTTTTGCGTCGGCAGGTGTGGAGATCGCCGATAAATGCGGTTGCGTCGACGAATTGTTTTTCGGCAGCGAATGCGGCAACATAGATCAGCTTAAATCGATCGCCGAAATTATGAATAACGAGAGTTTCAAAACAGCATTTGAGGAGGAATATTCCCTCGGATCGTCCTATCCGGTCGCTCGTCAGAAAGCATTTGAAAAGATAGGGGAGAGCAAGCTTGCAAATATCCTCGAAAACCCAAACGACATCCTTGGAATCGAATATATCAGGGCGATCAACGAGCTTGGTATTGCTATCGATCCCGTTTGCTTCAAGAGGATCGGCGAACAGCACGATTCACTCAATGAAGATGGCGAACATCTCAGCGGCGCGCTTTTGAGGAAAAAGATTTTTGAAGGCCGGATACCGCCAATGCATACCGTATATTGCCTGAAAAACGCCGAAAGAGCCGTTTTGTATAAACTACGTGAAATGACAGCGGACGACCTGAAAAACATCCCTGACGTCGACGAGGGGCTTGAAAACAGGATAAGGCAGGCTGTGCTGAACTGCAACAGCATTGATTCGATCCTCGACAGTTGCAAGACGAAACGTTACACATATTCAAGGCTCAGGCGCATTATCCTTTGCGCTTTGCTTTCGGTCGGGAGATCCGACGTATATTCCGCCATCTCCCACATCAGAGTTCTCGCCTTTAACGAAAATGGCAGGGAGGTGCTGAGGATAATGCGCGAAAGTGCGAAAGTCCCTGTAATCATGAAACATTCCGACGCATACAAAACAGGCGACGAAAACATAGTCCGCGAATATGAAAAAGAGATTTTCTCCTCAGACGTTTTTGCGCTGATGTCGAATGAGGTCGGGTTTTGCTCAAAAGAACAAAAAGAGAACGCAATTTTTCTCAAAAATATTGACAAACGGTAAATAATATAATACAATAAAACTAATATTATACTTCTTGAGGAGGAGAGCAATATGTTTAAAAAATTTGTACTTTCATTCTTATCCGTACTTCTTGTGGTCTGCACTTTGTCAACGTGCGCATTCGGCGTTATCGCCGCCGACACTTCGACGAAAAAATATGACATTGTGTTCGTTCTCGAAACGTCTAACTCCATGTCCAAAAACTGGCAGACTATCATCAAAACTATAGGCAAAACCGTAAAATCCCTCGACGAGCAGAAGATCGACTACAGAGTTGGCATCGTTCTGTTCAAAACCAACAGGATCAACACCATCGACTACAAATATAAATCATACGGTTACATGAAAGGCTATGACGACGTCATGAAATATCTTGACGGCGTTACACTTCATAAATCCGATTTCACCGACACCTGCCTTTTCTCTGCGCTGTGTGATATCCCCAACACTCTCAACCCGCGTCACGATGCTGTCAGAGGTGTTTTCGTCATAGGTAAGACTTACTGCGCGAACCCTGAAACTAACACAGGTGTGTTGTATACTGCAGTTCAGAATAAATTGTCCCTCGATTCCAAGAATCCGGCTAACAGCGCCTATATTTTCTACACCTATAACCTCGGCGATGACAAAAACGCAGAAAACTACCAGGCACTTGCAAAAGATTCCAGAGGAAACTACAACAGGATTGACAACAACTCAACCGGTTTTGAAAGCCTGTTATCCACAGCTTTTTCAAAAGATATAAAGTCTTTCCTCTCTTCTACACCTGTTGTTCAGCAGGAAACGTTTATCGAAAAACTCCAGAAAGCTCTTGAAAAGATGACTGATACTACTTTGAAGCCCATCTTTAAAATGTTCATCACTCTCTACAAGATGATGTTCAAAAAATAATCTCTGATCTTTGCGGCGAAAGGAAACTTTTAAACAAATGAACGTATTTGACGAGTTGAAAGAAAGAGGGCTAATTGCCCAGATCACAAACGAAGAAAAGGTCAAAGACCTGCTTTTGAACGATCACATCAAGTTCTACATCGGCTTTGATCCAACCGCCGACAGCCTCCACGTCGGCCACTTCGTCCAGATCATGGTCATGGCTCATATGCAGAAGGCCGGTCATACACCGATCGCTCTTTTCGGCGGCGGTACCGCCATGGTCGGCGACCCTTCCGGCAAAAGCGATATGCGAAAAATGATGACGACCGAGACGATCGACCATAACATTGCCTGTTTCACAAAGCAGATGTCCCGCCTTGTTGATTTTTCCGAGGGTAAAGCCATCATGGTCAACAATGGCGATTGGCTGAGAAATCTCAACTATATCGAATTTCTTCGCGAGATCGGCGTTCACTTTTCCGTCAATAGAATGCTTGCCGCTGAATGTTACAAACAACGCCTTGAAGGCGGTCTGACGTTCTTCGAGATGAACTATATGGTCATGCAGAGCTATGATTTCCTTGTCCTCGCAAGGGAGCAGGGCTGCAAAATGGAGCTCGGAGGCGACGACCAGTGGAGCAACATCATCGGCGGCGTTGAACTTAACAGGCGAATCGACCAGAGGGAAGTTTACGGCATGACGTTCAACCTCCTGCTCACAAGCGAAGGCAAGAAAATGGGTAAGACCGAGGGTGGCGCAGTTTGGCTCGACCCTAACAAGACCTCTCCCTATGAATTCTACCAATACTGGCGCAACGTTGACGACGCCGACGTTATAAAATGCCTTAAGATGCTGACTTTCGTTCCTCTCGAAGAGATCAGAGAATACGAAAAGCTCGAGGGCAGCCAGCTCAATTCCGTCAAGGAACTTTTAGCTTTTGAAGTCACAAGGCTCATCCACGGCGAAGAAGAAGCTGTCAAAGCCCGTGACGCCGCTAAAGCTCTTTTCGGCGGTGGAAGTGATCTTTCCAATATGCCCAGCGTTGCCGTTTCCGACGATGATATCGAAAACGGAGCCGTTTCCATCATCAAGCTGATGGTTAAAGCCGGAATGGCTAAATCCAACGGCGAAGCCAAAAAGCTCATCCAGCAGGGTGGCGTTTCGCTTAACGGCGAAAAGATCGGCGATATATACGCCTCATTGCCCGCAGAACAGCTTTCTTCCGGCGAAGATATTATCCTCAAGAAGGGCAAAAAAGTCTTCTACAAGGTCGTTAAGGAATAATTAAGCTACAAATAACAAAATCTTGACAAAAAATATCAGGGTATCCGTTTTGGATGCCCTGTTTTTACTGTTTTATAATCTTTTTGTTTAAACTGTTATTTACAACGACGTTTTTTTCTGTCTTTTATGATCTTCCTGATGACTAAAACCAAAATCAGTATAAATACCACTAAAATACAAACGCCGATAATTACGGCGGGAACAACGCCGATGAATTCTGATAATACGGCCAAAACTCCTATAGTTGCAAACATTACGCCTGAAAGGGAGCCGAAAACCGAAATTACAATGATGAATATAAAGAACGCGCCCAGCCTTAACTCGTCGGAGATAACGTAACCGCCCGAGGAACTGCTGCCGGAGCTGTCGGATGAGGAGTTGTTCATGGAAACGTATTCGCCGTGATAAACGTGACCTGCGTTTTCGCCCGTAGAAACGTCGACAATATCGTCGTGAATGTTCTTGTAAGCCGAATTGCCGTCGCCGGAAACGTACTCGCCGAACTGATTCTTTTCGCCCCAATAATCACCGTTATGGTAAATCGAACCTGTGTCGTTAACGTGGGTGTTGACTCCGTCGCTGTAATAATCTTCAGACATTTCTTCTTCCTCCATGTATTTCCGGATCAAAAGGGAATTGTAAAAAACTTTTGATCTTACATCAATTAAGCATATCTTTCATGGAATAAAGCCCGGGTTTTTGGCTGACGAGGAACAGTGCCGCATTGATCGAGCCCGTTGCGAATATCTGTTTGCTGGCGGCGCTGTGGCTGATCTTGATGACCTCATCGTTTCCGGCAAAGATCACTTCGTGTTCGCCGACGATCGTTCCGCCCCTGACGGAGTGGATTCCGATCTCGTTTACTGTCCTTTTCTGTCGCTTTGAATGCCTGTCAAACTCGTATTTCATCGCATTATCGCGGCTTTCGTTGATGGAATCGGCGAGCATTAGAGCCGTTCCGCTCGGAGCGTCGATCTTCTGGTTGTGGTGAGCTTCAACGATCTCGATGTCGAATTCATATCCGAGGACTTCCGCCGCCTTTTTGGCAAGCTCGGAGATCAGGTTTACACCAATCGACATATTTGCAGAGCGGAAAACGGGGATAGATTTCGCCGCTTCGTCGATATGGGCGATGTGTTCGCCCGAAAGTCCTGTCGTCGCAACTACGATGGGGAGATCCTTTGCAACAGCATAGTCCACGATCTTATCGACCGCGCCGTAGAACGAAAAGTCGATTATAACGTCGGCTTCAACGTCAACTTTTTCGGGATCGGAAAAGACGGGATAATCGAAGTTTTGAACTTCAACTATGTCGATCCCGGCAACGATCTTTGCGTTTTCAAATCTTTCGGCGACAGTTGCAGAGATGACTTTACCCATCTTGCCGTTGCAGCCGTTGAGAAGTATTTTTACCATTTTTTCACTTCCTGACAGTGTTTCAGATAAGGCCGTAAGCCTTCAGAGTCTCGTCAAGTATCTTTTCTTTGTCCTGTGTCATGTTGCAAAGGGGAAGACGGAGATCGCCCGCGTTAAGACCCATCTTGTTAAGCGTCATCTTGACGGGGATCGGGTTTACGTCGATGAACAGGTCGTTACAAAGGCGAAGATATTTAAGCTGTAAAGCAACGCTTTCGGAATATTTTCCCTCAAGACCGAGTTGAGCTATATCGTGAGCAGCCTTGGGGCATACGTTCGAGAGAACGGAAATAACGCCCTTCGCGCCCAAAGCCATAAACACAGCGATCTGGTCGTCGTTGCCGCTGTAGATCCCCAACTCGTCGCCGCAAAGGGAAATTGTCCTTTCAAGGGCGGAGATGTCACCGTTGGCTTCTTTCGTCGCGACAATGTTCGGGTGCTTGCAAAGCTCTGCATAAGTCTCCGGCTGGATATTTACGCCTGTTCTCGACGGGACATTATAAACGATGATTGGGGCGTCAACTCTGTCGGCGATGTAATTATAATGTCTTACAAGTCCGTTCTGTGAAGTTTTGTTGTAATAGGGAGTTACCATCAGAAGGCCGTCAACTCCTGCCGCAACGCATTCGTTTGCAAGGATAACGCCGTAGCGTGTATCGTTCGAGCCGCAGCCTGCGATAACGGGGACTCTCTTGTTGACTGTTTCAACGCCGAAGCGAACGGCGGAGATATGCTCCTGGGTCGACAAGGCGGCGCCTTCGCCTGTAGTTCCGGCAACGATGATAGCGTCGGTGCCGTTTTCGATCTGCCTGTCGATAAGCTCTTTGAATTTTGTGAAATTGATGTTGTTGTCGTCGTCAAAGGGGGTTATGATTGCGACGCCTGCGCCGGTAAAAATAGTTTTTTTCATAGTGTTACCTCCGTGATTATCTGTCCATATATCCTTCTGCGCAGAGAAGCTCCGCCATAAGAACTGCTCCGCCAGCGGCACCCCTCAAAGTGTTGTGAGAAAGACAGACGAATTTGTAGTCATACTGGGAATCTTCCCTCAAGCGTCCGATAGAGATAGCCATACCGTTTTCAAGGTTGCGATTGAGCTTTGTCTGGGGCATATTGTCTTCTTCAAAGTAGTTCAGGAAATGTTTCGGAGCGCTGGGGAGCTCAAGCTCCTGGGCTCTGCCGGCATAGTTTTTCCAGATGTTGAGGATCTGCTCTTTGGTAGGTTTCTTTTCAAACCTTGCGAAAACCGCGCCCATATGACCGTCCGAAACGGGGACTCTGATGCACTGGGCTGTGAAGTTGGGGGAAGTTGCGTCTTCGATCACGTCGCCGTTGATCTTTCCCCAGATCTTGAGCGGCTCTTTCTCGCTCTTTTCTTCTTCGCCGCCGATGTAGGGGATGACGTTGTCGATGATCTCGGGGAAGGTTTCAAATGTTTTTCCTGCGCCGGAGATAGCCTGATATGTGCAAACAAGCACGTCTTTTACTCCGAATTCCTTGTGGAGAGGGAAGAGGGCGGGAACGTATCCCTGGAGAGAACAGTTGGGTTTAACAGCGATGAAGCCGCGCTTTGTGCCGAGCCTTTTTCTCTGGGCGGGGATGATCTTCGCATGGTCTGCGTTGAGCTCCGGCAGGATCATCGGAACGTCGGGAGTGTGCCTGTGGGCGCTGTTGTTGGAAACAACGGGGCATTCCGCTTTTGCATATTTTTCCTCGAGGGCTTTGATCTCGTCTTTATTCATGTCGACAGCGCAGAAAACAAAGTCAACCATACCGGCGATCTTCTCAATATCGGAAGTAGCGTCGAGGATGATCATATCCTTCATCTTTTCGGGCATGGGGGTCGCCATAACCCACTTTTTGACAGCGTCCTGATATTTCTTTCCTGCTGATCTCGGGCTTGCCGCAAGGGCTGTGACGTTGAACCAGGGGTGGTTTTCGAGCAACGTTGCAAACCTCTGACCTACCATTCCTGTTGCACCAATGATGCCGACGTTAAACTTTTTCATAATTTACCTCCGTAAAAAACATATTGCAAAACATCCCGAAAGATGATATTATTACATTGTTTGGCATGGATTTTGAAAGAAATAACCAAACGGTAATTTGTTTTTCAATTAAATAATATATTAACATTTTTGTGTTTTCATGTCAATCGTTTTTATATTTTCTGTGTTATGTCGAGGAATTTCCATGAAAAAGAGTGATTTTTATTACAATTTACCTGAAGAACTGATCGCTCAACACCCAAGCGATGTCAGAGATATGTCAAGATTGATGATCCTTGACCGAAAGACAGACGAGATTATTGAGAAAAGATTTCATGACGTTGTTGATTTGCTCGAATGCGGCGATTGCCTTGTTCTCAACGACACGAGGGTTCTGCCGGCGAGGCTTTTTGCAGAAAAAGTCGACACCGGAGCGAAGGTTGAATTTCTTCTCCTCAACGAGCTTGAAAGCGACGTCTGGGAGTGCATCGCAGGTCCCGGCAGAAGAGCAAAGCCCGGTACGTCATTCACTATCGGCGACGGACTAATGAAAGCGGAAGTTCTTGACGTTATCAACGACGGCAACAGGAAGATCAGATTTATATACGAAGGCAATTTTTACGAGATCCTCGACCAAATCGGCAATATGCCTCTGCCGCCTTACATCAAGGAAAAGTTAGAGGACAAGGAGCGTTACCAGACCGTTTATTCCAAGGTCATGGGCTCCGCTGCCGCTCCGACGGCAGGACTTCATTTCACGAATAAACTGCTTGAACAAATCAAGGCAAAGGGTGTAAATGTTTGTTACGTCACTCTCCATGTCGGGCTCGGAACTTTCAGACCTGTCAAAGAAGAAAATATTCTCGACCAAAAAATGCATTCCGAACATTATTTTGTCCCGAAGGAGACGGCGGACATAATCAATTCCACTCACAAAAACGGAAAGCGAGTCGTCTGTGTCGGCACGACAAGCTGCCGAACTCTTGAATCAGTCGCAACTAAAAACGGCAGGATATGCGAAGATGAAGGGCGGACGGATATATTTATTTACCCCGGTTATCAGTTTAAGTGCATTGACGCGCTGATCACGAACTTTCATCTTCCCGAAAGCACACTGATCATGCTGGTTTCGGCTTTTTACGGGCGTGAAAAGACATTGCGCGCTTACGAAAAAGCAGTCGAGGACAAATTCAGGTTTTTCAGCTTCGGCGATTCGATGATAATACTTTAAACTTGTTTTATCGAATGATGCTTCATTTTTTCGTATTAACAACATTTTTTGTGAAGGCTATTGAAACAACGACTGCATGATGATATATTAGATTTCTGATCAAAACACAAAAGGAGTTTGGGAAATGCTATACAAAAACAACTCTGCCAATGAACTTAAAGACGAGGTTTTTAAAAACCCCGGTTGCGAATACAGAGGCGCACCTTTCTGGGCGTGGAACTGCGAACTTGACAAGGACGAACTTCTTCGCCAGATCGACTGTCTCAAAGATATGGGATTCGGCGGCTACCACATCCACCCGAGGGTAGGTTTTGCCACGCCTTATCTCAGCGAGGAATTCATGGCTCTTGTCAAATCCTGTGTCGAAAAAGGCAAGCAGGTCGACATGAACTCTTATCTTTATGATGAAGACCGTTGGCCCTCCGGCTCTGCAGGCGGTATTGTCACAAAAAACAGGCGACTTCGCGGCAAAAGGCTGTTCTTTACAAAGACCAAAAAAGAAACGGTTTCGTTAGAAGAAATGTATGGATCTAATTGGAAACCATACCTTTACGCAACGTACGATATAATCCTCGACGAAGACGGCAAGCTCCTCTCGCACCGCATCATCGGCGACGAAAGCGAAGCTGAAGGCGAAGTCTGGTACGCTCATCTTTACATCTGGGCGGATGAAAGCTGGTACAACAACCAGGGCTATATCGACACGCTCAGCGCCGAAGCTATGGACGAATTCATCAAAGTGACCTACGGCGCTTATGAAAAAGCAGTCGGCAAGGATTTCGGGGGCAGAGTGCCATCCATTTTCACGGATGAACCCGAGTTCACCCAATTCATGCCGCTCCAGACTCCCGAAGGTGGTACTGCGGTCGCTCCCTGGACGGAAAAGCTTCCCGAAGAATTCAAGAAAAGATGCAATAAAGAGCTTGTCGAAGTTTTGCCTGAATTCTTCTTCGAGAAAGCCGACGGAGTTTGCTCCGACGTTCGTTACCACTATTTTAACGTTGTTTCCGATTTCTTCGCTGAGAGCTTTGCCGGAAGGTGCGGCAAATGGTGCGACGAACACGGCATTGCCCTGACAGGACATCTTATGTATGAGCCGTCGCTCAAAACGCAATCGCAATACGTCGGCGACGCAATGCGTTCCTACCGCTATTTCGGTTTCCCGGGTATCGATATTCTATGCGATGCAAGGGAGTTCACGACGGCAAAGCAGTGTCAATCCATAGTCCATCAATGCGGGAAAGAAGCGATGATGTCCGAGCTTTACGGCGTTACCAGCTGGGATTACGACTTCAAAAACCATAAATCCCAGGGCGATTGGCAGGCTGCTCTCGGCGTTACGCTGCGCGTTCCTCATCTTTCCTGGGTTTCGATGAAAGGCGAAGCAAAGAGGGATTATCCTGCTTCAATCAACTATCAAGCCCCATGGTATAAGGAATATTCAATCGTGGAAGACCATTTTGCGCGAGTCAACACTGCCCTGACGAGGGGTAAGCCGATCGTCAATATCGCTGTTATCCATCCTGTCGAAAGCCTTTGGATGATTTTCGGGCCCTCGTCCCAGACGGAGATCAGGCAAAATGAGCTTGACAACCATTTTTCGGATCTTACAAAATGGCTGCTGTACGGCAACGCCGATTTCGATTTTATAAACGAAGCCTCATTGCCCGACATCTTCGGCGGAGTTGAAAACGGTCTTAAAGTCGGCGAAATGAACTATCAGGCTGTTATCGTCCCTGATTGTATCACGCTTCGAAAAACAACTCTCAATGTTCTCAAGCAGTTTTCGGACAACGGCGGAAAGGTCATTTTTGCAGGTAATATCCCGTCTTATCTCGATGCAGAAATGTCCGACGAAGTAAAAATCTTTGCCGAAAGATGCGAATGTGTTGAATTTGACAGATTGAAGATCCTTGACGCTGTCGCCGGCTACAAAGACGTTTCGATCAACAACAGCAAAGGCTTGCCGGCAAAGAATATGGTTTATGCCTTCAGACAGGACAACAACTGCAAATGGCTTTTTATCGCCCACGGTGAAAAGCTCGAGGGTGACTTTCCGCTTTATGCAGAAGATTTAGTTATATCAATTAATGGTGAGTATGAGCCGAAGCTGTACGACACGCTTACAGGCAAAATTTCCGACATTCCTTTTGAGATCGATAAAGGTATAACAAAAGTATATTATCACCTTGAACGCACGGGAAGTCTGCTTCTCAAGCTTAATGAAAAAGTTTCAAAAAGATCTTTTGAAGCTCCCGAAGCAACGGATAAAAAGCGTAATACCCTCAGGGTTTTCGACAAAATTTCTTACAAGCGCGAAGAACCCAACGTTTTGCTCCTTGACCTTGCCGAATATTCCACTGACGGCGGCGAATTCAGACCGCTTGAAGAGATACTGAAGCTTAACAACATCTGCAAAGATGAGCTTGGATGGCCGAGAGTCGGCGGTCAGATGGCACAGCCTTGGGTGATCCCTCCCGAAAAGCCGACCAACAGCGTAACTCTCAGATTCAGGTTTTTCAGCGAATTAGAATATTCCGGCGCAAAGCTTGCGCTCGAAGACGCAGAATCCGCAAAAATCATCTTCAATGGTAAGGACGTTAATAGTGTCGTCAACGGATGGTACGTTGACAAAGATATCCTGACCGTCGATATGCCGAAAATCATAAAAGGCGAGAATGAGCTGACAGTGACGTATCCGTTCGGCAAACGCACAAGCCTTGAATGGATGTATTTGCTCGGTGAATTCAACGTAAAGGTTGAAGGCTGCTCAAAGACGATCGTCCCTATGACGGACAAGATCGCTTTCGGCTCAATTACGGATCAGGGTATGCCTTTCTACGGCGGAAATATCAGGTACGAATTCGAAGTTGAAGTTCCGGATAGCGAAATTTTTGTCCACGTTATGCACTTCAAAGGCGCTCTCATCAGAGCTTATATCGACGGTAAAGACGCAGGCCCGATAGCTTTTGCGCCGTTTAATTCTGATGCTTTGAAAATGAATGCAGGAAAACACAAAATTGAGCTTGTCCTCTACGGAAACAGATATAACACCTTCGGCCCTCTTCATTCGCTTTACAACAACAAGTATATTGGCCCCGGCGATTGGAGATCAATCGGCGACGGATGGTCTTATGAATATAATATCAGACCAACCGGTATCACAAGTTCGCCTGAAATATTCGTTTTTACCGATAAATAACCAAGCAGCATTATAAATTAAATCCTCCGTTTATCGGGGGATTTTTTATACTAAGTATTGAATTTATTTCTGAAAAGTGGTACAATATCTTGAAAAAAGTTTTTCTTCGGAGGCAAAATGTTTAGACTCATCAAACTGTCCGACCGCGCAAGGCGAGGGGAATTCGAGACCATCCACGGAACTGTCCAAACTCCCGGATTTATGAACGTTGCCACAAGCGCCGCAATCAAAGGCGGTCTGTCGTCCTATGACCTGAAAAATCTGAAATGTCAAGTCATGCTTTGCAACACATATCATCTTCATGTTCGTCCGGGCGACGAGCTTGTTTACGATATGGGCGGGCTTCACCGCTTCACAGGGTGGGACGGCCCGATATTGACCGACAGCGGCGGCTTTCAGGTTTTCTCCCTCGCAAAGCTCCGGAATATCAAGGAAGAGGGCGTAACCTTTGCCTCACATTTTGACGGAAAAAGGATCTTCATGGGCCCGGAGGAAAGCATGAGGATCCAGTCGCATCTTGCTTCTACTATCGCCATGGCGTTCGATGAATGCGTCGAAAATCCTGCCGAATACGATTATGCCAAAATGAGCTGCCAAAGGACTACGAGATGGCTCGTCAGATGCAAGGAAGAGATGGAAAGGTTAAATGCTTTACACGACACAATCAACAAAAACCAGCTCCTTTTCGGCATAAATCAGGGTTGCACATACGACGATCTTCGGATCGAGCACATGAAAGAGATAGCCGCTCTCGACCTCGACGGATATGCCATCGGCGGTCTTGCAGTCGGCGAACCGAAAGAGACGATGTACAGAGTCATCTCCGCCGTCGAGCCTTATGCCCCGAAAGACAAGATAAGATACCTCATGGGCGTCGGCACACCGGGAAATATCATCGAAGCTGTCAGCAGGGGAATTGACCTTTTTGATTGTGTTATGCCCTCGAGGAATGCCCGCCACGGCCATCTTTTTACATGGAACGGCATCATCAACATCAACAACGCCAAGTACGAAAGAGATGAAGCACCCATCGACCAGGAGTGCGACTGCCCAACCTGCAAAAACCATTCCAAAGCATATATCAGGCATCTTTTCAAGTCCAAGGAAATGCTCGCCATGCGCCTTGCCGTCGTCCATAATCTCTATTTTTACAACACGCTGATGGAAAAGATCCGCAATTCGATCGACGACGGAACTTTCAACGAATTCAAAGAAAAATATGTCGAACTTCTTGACAGAAGGATTTGAGGATAAAATGATAAATGAATTTCTGTCTTTGAGAAAAAAGATAATTGAAAAAGATTTCAGCAAAATGAACGACCGTCAGAAGCAGGCAGTTTTCTGCACCGACGGTCCGCTTCTCATCCTTGCAGGAGCAGGAAGCGGCAAAACGACCGTTATTGTCAACAGGATCTACAATCTCATAAAATACGGCAAAGCCTATAATTCCGACAGGTGTAGTTTCGATATAACCGAATTTGATATCGAGAACAT
>JAFTCG010000014.1 GCA_017454815.1 Clostridia bacterium | reverse complement strand
TTTGGCATGAGAAAAACAATTCTGAAAGCAACCGTCTGCCTGATGATCGTCCTTTCGATCGTCCTGTCCACGGCGCTCACCGGCTTTGCCGCCGACGAATACGAGGCTTTCCTGGACAGGCTCGGTTACTTTGAGTCGAGGAACAACTACAAAGTCACAAATCAGTTCGGCTATCTCGGACGCTGGCAGATCGGCAAGGAGAGCCTGCGGGACATCGGTTTTCTTGATTCCCGCGGAAACTGGACCGCTCTCGCGCAAAGCCTCGGGGTCAACAGCACTCAGGATTTCCTCAACACCCCCGCCGCGCAGGACTATGCGATAAGACTTTACGACAAAAAGCTCTGGTCGTATATCCAGTACCTCGGCGACGACCAGTATATCGGCGCACAATTTCAGGGCATAACGGTCACCATGTCCGGGCTCGTTGCGGCGGCGCACCTTGTCGGAGCGGGCGGACTGCACGAGATGTTCATGACCGGCGTCGAAAAGCACGACGCGCTCGGAAACAGCTGCCTTTTCTATATGAGCAACCTCGCCGGCTACGACATCTCCGGATTCCTCGGGGCTGACCTTTCAAAATACCTCAACTCCGCCATCAAGTCCAAGGCGCAGCTGCAGAAGATCCGGGCAGCCATGCAGGCGTCCTCCTCGAACATCAACCTCTACGGCAACACCAGCGAATGCAACTACCTCATCGGAACAAGCTTCGCCGGGGAGCTGAATGAGAAGAACTATTTTTCCCGTAACGAAAAAATCTACGCCGTTTCCGTCGACACCCGCAACAGGCACGACGGCTACAACTCCCTGAAGATCAGCGGAAAATCGGCGGGCAAAATCGGCAGCGACGTTGCCTTCAGGACGGATACGAACGGCAACGTCGCAAAAGACGGATATATCGGCGACTACAAGAAGATGACGCTCTCGTTCTACGCAAAAAGCTCGGCTGACAGCGTAAAGCTTTCGTGGAGATTCGGCTATGCCTCGGAGGCCTACGAGCCGGTTGAGATTTCAAAGGGCTGGAAGAAATATTCCTTCACCTTCACCAAAAGAAGCTCTGACGGGTCGATGCTCTACCTTTTCTTCGACAAAGCGGCGGACGTGTTCCTTTCCGAGATAATGCTCGTCGACGGCGAGACTTCGCCCACTCTTTTCAGATGTGAGACTTCAAAATGCATAAAGACCATCAAGGCGATCTACCTCTCGTCCTACGGTAAGCTGCCCGTGCCGACGAGGGAGGGCTACAAATTCGAGGGCTGGTACACCTCGAAGAGCGGCGGCAAAAAGGTCGATGCCTCAACCCCCGCCTACGACAAGAGCCTTAACCTCTACGCCCACTGGACGAAGATCCCGAAATACGTCCTCGAAAAAGCGACGGAATACAACGGCCACTACTACACCCTGTTCACGGACGACCTGACCTGGGAGCAGGCGAAGGAAGTGTGCGAGAGAATGGGCGGCTACCTCGTCGTCGTCAACGATGAGCAGGAAAACGAGATGCTTGTTGGGCTTTGTACTTCGACGAGCAAGGGGCTCTACTGGATCGGCGCATACGCCGACGACGACGGCAAATGGAGCTGGGTCAACGGCGAAAAGTTTGACTATACTGCGTGGGACAAAAACCAGCCAAGCGGCGGCAACGAAAAATATGCCCAGATCTACGCCGAGCACTCCGACAGCGAGCGGGTCGGCAAATGGAACGACGCGCTCGGTACATCCGGGGCGATAAGCTGGTTCGGCGTAAAGAACGTCGGCTTTGTCTGCGAATTTGACCCGAAAACTGTCGTCAAAGCCACTGCACAAAAGACGGAAGGGAGCAGCACCTACACCGTCTTCGATCAGCAGATCGGCTGGTATAACGCGAATTTTTACTGCCAGAAGAACGGCGGAAACCTTGTCACCGTGACCGACAAGGACGAGAATTCGTTCGTAGGCTCGCTGATTCATGGCGGCAAGAGCGATGGCTACTGGATGGGCGCAACAAACCTGACCGGAAAAGGCGAATACCTTTGGACAACGGGCGAAAGCTTTGAATATAAGAACTGGTGCAGGAACAACCCTTCCAACAGCGACCCCGTCTACGGAACGGATCACTTTGTCATGATGGAGAGGAAGACGAAGCAGTTCAACGACATCAAATCCGACGGCGCAGACGGCTGGAAGGTCGGCTTTGTGATGGAAGTCGATTCCGCCGTGCCGAAGATCGAGCGCATCAGGATCGCCGTTGACGACCGCGAAAAGCTCCTCTGCTTTGTCGGCGACAGGCTCGATACTTCTTCGATAAAGGTCGTGGCGCAGATGAGCGACGGCACAATGCGCGACGTCAGCTACGGCTACTATATCGACCCGGTCGTCTTCGACGAGGGTGGGCTTTGGGACGTGAAAGTTGAGTACGTCGGGCACAAAACTTCGTTCAAGGTCTTCGCTTTCTCATCACCAGACCCGGTGAGAGTTGAATCTTGCGAGTTCAGAAAGAAAAAGATGAGCCTCTCGATTGGGCACACAAAGTCCCGGACGGCGATAATCCTCCCGGAAGAGGCGGAGTGTAAATATGCAGTGTGGAAATCGTCCGACGAGAGCGTTGCAACCGTTGATGAAAACGGACAGGTGACGGGCGTTTCAAAAGGAAAGGCGACCATCACTGCAACGAGTATTGACGGTCAGTTCAGCGCGCAATACACTGTCAAGGTGAGAAGAACGTTCTGGCAGTGGACGAAATATTATATCTTCTTCGGCTGGACGGCGAAGAAAAAATGATTAGGAACACATAAAGAAAAGGGGAACCGTTATGAAAAGAATCCTTCTCATGGGAGACTCGATAACCGATTTTGACCGTAAAAGAGATTGTGAGGCGCTCGGTCAGGACAAATGCTGGCTTGGTTATGGCGCAGGTTACGCAAACCGTCTCACAGGCGATATCATGTATCGTTATCCCGACAAATATCAGGTGATAAATCTCGGCATCGGCGGCAACAAGGTTACGGATATGTATGATCGCATCAAAGCCGATTGTATCGACCTCAAACCCGACTATCTGACGCTGTTCGTCGGCGTAAACGACGGCTGGCACGGGTACGAGGACGAAAAAAACGACGTTGTTGAAACTTACATCAGCGTCTATACGAAATATATCGAGGAAGTCAAAGCGGCTCTGCCGAACATCAGGATCTACATCATCGAGCCGTTCATCCTCGAAAGCGAGATCACGATAAAAAATCCCGAAAAGATCGAGCGGGTAAAGCAGCTTGCGAAGGCGGCGAGAGGGATCGCGGAAAAATTCTCGCTCCCGTTCATCGAGCTCCAGGCTAAGTTCGATGAGATGTCAAAGCTCACGTCAAAGCCGACCTATTGGGCGGGCGACGGAGTCCACCCCACGCTCCAGGGGCATAAGATCATCGCCGAGCAGGTCATGAAAACGCTCGAAAAAGATTTATAAAGGCTGAAAGGTATTGGAAATATGAAAAGAATAGTTTTGATGGGCGACTCAATAACAGATTTCGGACGCAGGAGAGATTGTCCGCCCTTCAGACAGGATAGAGATTGCATGGGCGCCGGCACGGGTTACGCCAACAGACTTATCGGCGAAATCATGTATAAGTATCCCAAAAAATACAAGGTCATTAATTTGGGCATCGGCGGAAATAAGGTGACGGATATATATTCTCGCGTCAAAAACGATTGCATTGATTTGAAACCCGATTATCTGACAATACTCATCGGCGTAAACGACGTGTGGCACGAATATGATTTTGCAAGGGGCAACGACCTTGAGACGTATGTGAGCGTTTATACGAAATATATCGAAGAAGTCAAAGCGTCGTTGCCGGAGATAAAAATATATATCGTTGAGCCGTTTATACTTGAAAGCGATATTACGAGGAATAACGACGGCATGATCGAAAAAGTCAGGGAATATGCAAAAGCGGCGAGAGCAATAGCCGAAAGGTTTTCTCTGCCGTTTATAGAGCTTCAGGCAAAATTCGATGAGATGACAAAAATCTCGAATGACCCGACGTATTGGGCTGCCGACGGCGTTCACCCGACGTTGCAGGGACATAAACTCATAGCAGACAGGATAATGGAAACGCTTGAAAAAGATCTTGACGCCGACTGAAAACAGACCCGGAGTTAAAGGCGAAGTAATGTTGTAATTTTTGACAAAGAGCTTTCATTTTTTTGACAAAGAGAATGACAAATAGATTTTGATTTTTTTGACAAAGAGATTGACAAATAGATTTTGAAATTTTTTGACAAAAGGTATTGACAACGCAATAGTTGTCTGTTATAATATCTTTCGTTGAGCGAGAGTGGCGGAATCGGCAGACGCGCACGTTTGAGGGGCGTGTGGGCAACCCCCGTACGGGTTCAAGTCCCGTCTCTCGCACCAA
>JAFTCG010000013.1 GCA_017454815.1 Clostridia bacterium | reverse complement strand
GTCGCCGCCGAGACGGTTGTTGCCCGCCGTCGCGAGAACTTACTGAACTCCGTCGCCCATCTCGATTATGGAAACGTCGAAAGTGCCGCCGCCGAGGTCGTAGACCATGACCTTCTGGTCGTCCTGCTTGTCGATGCCGTATGCAAGAGCAGCCGCCGTGGGCTCGTTGATGATCCTCTTGACATCAAGACCGGCGATCTTGCCTGCGTCCTTCGTTGCCTGGCGCTGAGCGTCCGTGAAGTATGCGGGAACAGTGATAACAGCTTCCGTAACTTTGTCGCCGAGGTAGCTTTCCGCATCGGTTTTGAGCTTCTGCAGGATCATTGCGGAGATCTCCTGGGGAGTGTATTTCTTGTCGTCGATGGTAACTTTGTAGTCGGAGCCCATCTGACGTTTGATGGAAATAACCGTTCTGTCGGGGTTGGTGATCGCCTGCCTTTTTGCGACCTGACCGATCATTCTTTCGCCGCCTTTGCCGAAGCCGACAACGGACGGAGTTGTTCTCGCGCCTTCAGCGTTCGGGATGACGACGCTTTCGCCGCCCTCGATAACTGCTACGCATGAGTTTGTTGTTCCTAAGTCGATACCAATGATTTTTGCCATAATATATTCCTCCTAAGATTATATTCTTTACTGTTATGGTGTGTTATAAATCTTTATTTTTTTTGCTTTTTGTTTCAGTTGGCGACCTGTACGGTTGCAGGTCTGATGACTTTGTCGCCGATTTTATAGCCTTTTGAAAAAACCTGCGAGATGACGTTCTCGCCGAGCTCTTCGTTTTCGACGTGCATGACGGCGTTGTGAAGATTCGGGTCAAAGCTTTCTCCGGCTTCCCCGAAGGATTCAACTCCATGTTTTTTCAAAACGTCGGTGAACTGATTGAGAATCATGTCAAATCCTTTTTTCAGGCTTTCAACGTCGTCGCCCGAGGTTTCCGCGGCGCGCTCGAAGTTGTCGAGCACCGGGAGAATATCGCCGAGAACTTTCACCTTTACGTCGGAGTAGATGCCCTCTTTTTCGCGCTGCGAACGTTTCCTGAAATTATCGTATTCAGCAGCGAGCCGAAGGAGCTGATCGTTCTTTTCGTCAAGCTCTTTTTTCAGGGCGTCCGTCATGGAAGGTTCTTTTTCTTCTTTTATCTCTTCAGCCTCGACCTTGGTTTTCGTCTTTTCGGTCTGCGGTTCTTCCTTCTTGGATTTTGCCATATTTAAACATTCCTTTCTTTCATTCTTCAAGCGTCCTCCTGAGAATATCGGAGACAATGTCGGTCAGATATTTTATGCTCGGGAGGAACGAAGCGTAGTCCATCCTCGTCGAACCGATTATTCCGAATGCTCCGGAATTCGCCCCGTCGATATCGTACCTCGAAAAGATCATGCTCGAGTTACTAAGCTGCCTGTACGGGTTTTCGCCTCCGATATAGAGGCTGATGCGATCATTCCCCGAAGATACAAGGTCGTTGACGATGTCGCTTCGCTTCAGGAAATCGAGCATCTCGTAGGTGTTTTCGGTCGGGTCGTTCTTGAGGAGATTTGTCTGTCCCTCAAGCATTACCTCGCTTCTTGCAACGTCTTTGGCAAGGTCGGCAACGGTAATGATGATGGGTGAAAGCATCAGCGAGTTTTCTCCGAACGAGACCACAAGGCTCTGGATCATCGCCGTCTGGATGTCCGCGACCGTCCTGCCGACAAAGTTCTCCGCCGAAAGCCGGTAAAACGTCTCAACTATCTCCGGGGTCAGCTCAACGTCTGTCCTGCAGACTCTGTTCTTCAGCACGCCTCCGGAAGTCAGCAGCGCAACAATCGCAGTTCGCTTGGCGATGGGGATAAGCTCGATCTTTTTGATCTTCGCGCCGGAATCGCTCGGCGTTGTGGAAACGACCGCGCATTTTGTGATGTCCGCAAGTATCTCGCCGGCGGCTTCAAGAAGTTTTTCGGGGTCGTTGAAATGGACGCCCGCCATCATATCTATCCTGCGCCGCTGTTCGTCGTCGAGCGTCCTCTCGCTCATCAGCTCGTCAACGTAGTACCGGTAGCCTTTGTGGGTGGGTACCCTGCCGGAGGAGGTGTGAGTCTGCTCAAGCAGTCCCATCTCCGAAAGCTCCGACATCTCGTTTCTCACCGTCGCCGATGAAACGGAAAAGTCCAGACTTTTGAGCAACACGTTCGATCCGACAGGCTCGCCCGTTTTGATATACTGCTCAACGATGGAGGCAAGTATTTTCTTTTTCCTTTCCGACAATTCCATTTCACACACTCCGTTTTGTCTGTTTAGCACTCTTAACCTTCGAGTGCTAAACTCTATTTATTACTATACAACTCAAATTATGAATTGTCAACATTTTAATTGTTAATTTTTTGTAACATTCGTTATTATATGCGTTTTTTAGTTTATTAAAACTTGAAACGTAAAGCCGAAAAGAGTATAATTACGCTTGTAAAAGCAGGCATCTTTCGGAGGAACGCAGCCATGGGAAACAGAGTTTATAAATACGTTGCGGTGATAGGGATCGATGGAATGGGATCGTTTTGCGACAAAACTTCCACGCCGAATTTTGACAGGATTTTCAAAAACGGCTGTCGGACAACGGACGCACTTTCAATGGCTCCTACCATCAGCGCCCAAAACTGGGGTGCTATGCTCCTCGGCGCAAAG
>JAFTCG010000002.1 GCA_017454815.1 Clostridia bacterium | reverse complement strand
CGCCGAAACCCTTTTCACCATCCAGAAGTTCTTTGAAAACAACCTCAACGTTTCCGAGACCTCCAGAAGACTTTTTGTCCACAGGAACACCCTCGTCTACAGGCTTGAAAAGATCAAAAAGCTCACCGGCCTCGACCTGAGAGAATTCGACGACGCTATCGTTTTCAAAGTCGCGCTCATGGTTAAAAAGTATCTTGACGCCAATCCGATTTTATACTGATCGAACAATGCAAAATTGTTAAGTAAGGTAAAAAAACATGATTGATTTTATTAACGTATCCAAAAAATACGCCAACGGCACCGAAGCGCTGAAGAACGTCAACATCCACATTGACGACGGCGAATTCGTGTTCGTTGTTGGATCTTCCGGAGCGGGAAAAAGTACTTTCCTGAAAATTCTCCAGCGCGAGGAAGTCGCTTCTTCCGGACAGGTCGTCATCAACGGCCAGTGCCTCAACGACATGAAAAGGCGTGATATCCCTTATTTCAGGCGTGAGCTTGGGATAGTTTTCCAGGATTTCCGCCTTATCCCAACGATGACTGTTTATGAGAACGTTGCTTTCGCAATGCGCGTCACCGGCGCAAAGGAGTCCGAGATCCGCAAAAGAGTCCCCTTTGTCATCACGAGGGTGGGACTTTCGAGCAAGGCGCGCAGCTACCCCAACGAGCTTTCCGGCGGTGAACAGCAGAGAGTGTCCCTCGCAAGGGCGCTCGTGAACGACGCGAGCATCATCGTCGCGGACGAGCCAACGGGCAACATCGACCCCAACATGGCGTTCGAGATCGTTGACCTGCTCAAGGACATCAACGAAAAAGGAACGACCGTCATCATGGTCACGCATGAGCATGACCTTGTGCGCCAGTTTGATAAGCGCGTTGTTACGCTCGACTCGGGCAACGTCGTCTCCGACGGAGACATCGCAGACAGCCCGATCGTCGACACCTACGAAAAGAAATACGATTCTCCCTCCATCTTCAGGAAAAGATCGCGCAAAAAGAGCAACTCCTACTACCCCGACGAAAAGAGTGTCGAGGAGCTGGATGCTTTCATCAAAACTCTTGAAGATGAGGACAAGGACGGCCACAGAAACACGATCGACGTCGAGGAGCTGTTTGACACGGTCGTTTCCGACGAGAGCAGCAGCACCGCTGCGCCTGAGGAAAAGATCACTGTCGGCGATCCCGACGAAGCTGTCAATGAGATCCTTCAGCAGATCAAGAACGACAACCTGCAATCCGGATCCGACGGCATCGGCGCCGAACCGGCTTCAGACGGCGAGGACGGAGGTGTGACGGACAATGGCTAAAAGAAAAAGAAGAAAAAGGGGAAGCATCCTCTACCTTACGAGAGAAGGCTTCCGCAACACCTGGGCGAACAGGCTGATGTCTATTGCGTCCATCTCGGTGCTTTTGTCCTGCCTTGTCGTCATCGGCACGGCGTTTATGGCGATCGTCAACATGAACGCGATGATGGAAAACATCCAGGATCAGAACGTTATCATGGTCTTCGTTGACGACGACGCAACCGAAGAACAGATCATTGAGGTCAAGGAGAAGATCTTCGGCATCTCGAACGTAAAGGACTGCATTTTCGTTTCCAAAGAGGACGCCTTTGCAGAGCAGATCGAAAGGCTCGGAACGGACGCGACCTTGTTCGAAGGCATCGAAAATCCTCTTCCCAACGCATACAAAGTGACGCTTTCGGATCAGGAACAGTTTGACGAAACCGTTTCGCTGATAGAAAAAGTCGACAACATCCAGAGCATACGCGAAAACAGAGGACTCGCAAAGCAGATGGCGAACATCAGGAAAACAGTTTCCTACGTTTCCCTCGGTGTAATAGTCGTGCTTTTGCTCGTTTCGCTGTTCATCATCTCCAACACCGTCAGGATCACGATGTTCTCCAGAAGGCTTGAGATCAGGATCATGAAGTCTGTCGGAGCGACAAGGTGGTTCATCCGCTGGCCGTTCATGGTCGAGGGTATGGTGCTCGGAGTTATATCGGGAGCGATCGCCCTCGGCGCAGTTTGGGGAATATATACCCTTGTGGTCAGATCGTTCAAGGATATGCTTTCCTTCCTGTTCAGGGACGGATTCATAAAATTCAGCGAATACGTCTGGATACTTCTTGGAGCATTCATGATCATCGGCGTGATCGCCGGCGCCTTCGGAAGCGCGATATCCATCAACAAATATCTTAAAGAACAGGAGTATGATACCGATGAAGAATAAAGCAGTAAAAATTTTGTCGGCAGTGCTGATTTTCGTGTTTATCTTCGCTGTATATGCTCCCAGCGTTTTCGCGACAACCCAGTCCGATCTTGAGAGCAAGAACGAGCAGCTTGAAAAGCAGATCGCCGAAAAGCAGTCGAAGCTCGCCTCGCTCAAGGGCGATATTTCAAAGCAGAAGGATTACGTTTCAACGCTTTATTCGCAGATCGATGACATGAACGAGCAGATTGCTATCGTTCAGGAGAGGATCGACGCAATTAACTCTGATATCTCGACGATCAACGGCAAGATCGACAGCAAACAGGCCGAGATCGACGAAAAGCAGGAAAAAATCGATGAGATAACGGACGAGATCAAAGTCCAGGAAGAAGAGATCAAAGCCACAATCGAGCTTCTGTGCGAAAGGCTCAGGGCTGTTTACATGGCGGGCAATGCGTCCACGCTTGAGATGCTTCTGAGCTGCGACAACATCGCCTCTTTCCTCACAACGTCCGAAATGCTCAAAAGGGTCGCCGACCACGACGACGCCCTTGTCAAGGAGCTAAACAAAATAATCGATCAGCTCAACGAATCAAAGCAAAAGCTTGAGGAAACAAAGCAGAAGCTTGTTGAAGCGAAAAACGAGCTCGACGAAGAAAAGCAGGCGCTTGAATCCAAGAGGGGCGAGCAGGAGTCCGAAAAGGCAGTTTACACTTCCCAGCAGCAGGAGATATCCAGAAAAATGCAGGAAGCCCAGAAGATCGTCAACTCTCTCGACCAGCAGAGCGAAGCATATCAGGTCGCGATCAAGAACTATGAAGCCGAGATGGCTGCCAACGAAGCTAAAATTCAGGAGATCATCAGACAGGCAGCAGCCCAGCGCTCTTCGTCGGGATCGAGCGGATCCTCATCATCGTCTTCGGGAGGCTCTTCCGCCAAGACCGACAACAACACCGTAAAATCCTCCGGCAACTTCATCTGCCCTGTTCCTTACAGCAGCGCATATGTCTCATCCGGCTGGGGATACAGAGCATCGTTCATGACCGCCAGTGGGCAGTATTCAAGCTCCAACCACGGCGGCACGGACATCACTTGCAGCGGCGCAAGCAACTACGACAAGAAGATCGTTGCTTCCAAAGCCGGTACGGTTATCGCTGCAACATGGATGAACGGATACGGAAACTGCGTCATGATCGACCACGGGGACGGATATGTTACCCTTTACGGACACAACAACTCTATCCTTGTTTCCACCGGTCAATACGTCAACCAGGGACAGGCGATCGCCATCATGGGAATGACGGGCAACGCCACCGGCCCCCACTGCCACTTTGAGATCCGCGTGAACGGCACCAAGGTCAACCCGATGAACTACATAACCGTGCCGTAAAAGAGAATAAACATATAGCTCCTTCGCATATATTTGCGTAGGAGCTTTTTCTTTTGGAGGAAACGGTATGTTCGCGGTTTTGGAAATTGAGGAGTATCAAAGGGGATTGATAAAACGTCTGCAAAGATTTTTTGAAAGCGACGAGCCTGTAATGAGCTATTGCACCGTCAAAGGGGCTGTGCCGTTCATCACGATCAGGATGAAAGCAAAACGCTCCGGGATAAATTGGGGAGAGGTGCGAAATGTTGCTGGCGTCTGCTCGCAAAGGCTCCTGCTTTCCGGGGACATTGAAATACCCGAAGGCCACGGCGTTGTCAGATTCAAGCCGACGGTTTATCGTGCGATCCCGCTTTTCAACAGCATGGTAAACGTGATGAGCGACCTCGATCGTATCGGCGATCTGAACGTGACGGTGCTCGACAGGGCGGGAGCGCTGTGCGACAGGATCGACAGCCTGCTTGATTGCGCAAGAAACGTGACCGTCTTGACCGACAATATAGCCGCCTACCAAACGGCTTCCAAAAGAGTTATGGATAACCTCGGCGCCGCATTGGTGATATATGATTATGACCGCCCCGAAATAGCGGATAACGTCGTTTTCGCAGACAAATATGACGAACGGCTTGAAAAGTGTAAAGTCGTTTTTTGCCCCGAGGGTGCAGAATGCGCGCGAAACGTGATCGGCGCAGAAGAAATCGAAGCTGATGAGTTCGTATGTCAGCAAAAGCCCGATTTTGTGGAGTTGTTTGATTTTGTCGCGGCATTGTACGAATACAACGGCTTCAAACGAGCGGCGGAATACGGCTTCGGAAGATTGATTTTTAACGGCTATGAGATAAAGCCCGAGGAAGTCGGCGAAATGATCAGACAGGCGAAATAACCCCCGCCGCAGACTTCAATCGGGAGCCACGGTAGGGGAAAAAATATTTTTTCAATAAGGTATTGACTTTCAAAAACAAATATAGTAAAATAATCGGGTAGTAAGTCACGGGGACCATTAGCTCAGTTGGTTAGAGCAACCGGCTCATAACCGGTTGGTCCGGGGTTCGAGTCCCTGATGGTCCACCATTTTCTGCGATTATCGGAGTGATTTCTTTTTTGTCGGAAGGGATTGCTTTTGGTTACAGGATAATATGTAGGGGTATAGCTCAGTTGGTAGAGCAGCGGTCTCCAAAACCGCGTGCCGAGGGTTCAAGTCCTTCTGCCCCTGCCAAGAAAAAGCACGCGTAAGCGTGCTTTTTTAATGATGTTTACCCTTTCGG
>JAFTCG010000012.1 GCA_017454815.1 Clostridia bacterium | reverse complement strand
CGCCCGCCGCCGCCGCAAGCGTTCCGAGAATGTCGTCGGCTTCGTATCCCTCAACCTCGACGACGTAACAGCCCAGAGCTTTGAGCAGGCTTTTGATCCTCGGAAACTGTTCGAGAAGCTCCTCGGGGGTGGCGTGCCTTCCCGCCTTGTATTCGGGATAGAGCTTATGGCGAAAAGTCGGGGCTTTCAGGTCGAACGCAACAACGGTCGCGTCAGGAGCGTAGCTGCTCTTCAACGAAAAATAGTAGTTCATAAACCCATATATTGCGTTTGTATATTCGCCGTTTTTATTCGTCAGCAGTCTGATGCCGTAGTAGGCTCTGTTCATGATGCTGTTTCCGTCGATGACCAAGAGATTCATTTTGTCTTACCTCTTTCTTGTGAGAACACATAAAGCTTATGCTAAACGGCACCGGGGAAACCGATGCCGAAGGGTTTGCGTTCTTTGCTGTCGGGCAGTTGTTTAAAAGCTTCCGTTTTTACGCAGAATATTATACCATACTTTTTAAAAAAAGTATATAGTTTTTTCCGATATTGAAAGCAAATGCCGGGGCGCGGCGACGCGTGCCCCGACCGGATCGGATCAAGTCAGTTTCTCAAGCAGTTTTTTGAAGGCGAAAGGCAGGGTGATGGCCGCCACGTTCTCGGGCGACGCAAGAGAATATTCGCACAGCACCTCGTCCCCGACAGAAAAGACGATTTTTCCGACCGTTTGCCCTTTTTCCACGGGAGCGGTTGCGCTAAGATCGAGCGTAACGGTCTGCTTCAGGTTCTTCTCGTCGCCCTTCTTTACCGTCAGCGGTTTTATTTCGGGGATCTCGGGGTCAATTTTCGACTTCTCCCCCATTATCACCTTTACAGGGGTTATGAGCGATCGGTCAACGCTTGGTGAAACGCTGACAAAGCTTGAAAAACCGTAGTTCAGCATTGATTTTGCGCTTTCAAACCTGTCGGAGCTGTTGTCGCTGCCCATCACGACGGCGCATAGATGAAGCCCGTCTCTCAGCGCCGTTGCGCTCAGGCAGCAGCCGGCTTTGCTTGTGGTACCTGTTTTCAGCCCCGTAGTGCCGGGATAGAATCGCACGAGCTTATTCGTGTTGACGAGCTCTGTTGCGCCGCCCCTCAGGCTATCCATCCAGATCGTTGAAAAATCCTGTATCAGATCGTGCTTCATCAGCTCGCATGACATCAGCGCAATATCATATGCGGACGTTATGTTTGTATCCTCGTCGTCGAGTCCGCTGCAGTTGTAAAAAACGGTGTCGTTCATGCCAAGCTGTTTTGCGCGTTCATTCATTTGGCGGACGAATTCCTTTTCGCTGCCCGCCAAAAACTCCCCGAGCGCGGCGCAGGCATCGTTTGCGCTGGCGACCGCCACCGCCTTGAGCAAGTCTGCAACGCTCATTTTTTCTCCCTCTTTCAGCCATATCTGGGATCCGCCTTTTGCGGCGGCGTCGGCAGAAGTTGTGACCGTATCCGAAAGCGAGATCTTCCCTTCGTCGATTGCCTCGACGATCAAAAGCAACGGCATCACCTTTGTGACCGAAGCAGGCGGAAGTTTTTCGTGTTCGTTGTATTTGAGCAGAACCTTGCCGGAATTGCAGTCCATCAGAACGGCGGACTTCGCCTTGATCTCAACCGGCAGTTCCTCCTGCGCTTCTTTTGCAAAAGCAACAGCCGGGATCAGCAAAAACATCAGTATCGACGTCAAAAAGCAGGTAATTCTTTTCATAACACCCTCCAAAATCAAAATGCGTTCAGGCAATACTATGAATTCCTGCGATAGATTATGATTCTGTCTGATATTTCCCTGAAAATCGGCGCGCAATCAACCGCACCGCCGCTGCCGTTTTCTTTAAAAACGACTATAACATAGTTCTCCTGCCCGACGCTGACAAAACCTGCAAACCAGGAGTGGAGTATTTCCTCCCCGTTCTTGCCGTACCATCCCGTCTGCGCTGTCGACGTTTTTCCGCCGGCAGGGCAGTTATACGATGGCTTTGCGAAAGCATAGTTGCTGTGTTCCAGATTTTTCGACAGTAAGCTGCGCACTTTTTCCGCCACGTTCTTTTCCAACGCCCTGACAGAAAGATTTTTTCGGTCGTTTTCATGAAAACTGCCGTCCGTATCGACCACCCCTTCGACAAGCGACGGAAATTCCAGCGTGCCGTCCGTGACCATTGCACAATAGCACGTTGCCACCTGCAGCGGAGTCGCCAGAAGCGACCCTTGCCCGAAAGCGAGGTTTGCAAGCGCGCCATCGGAATTTACCTCGTTTTCCGGCGGAAGATACCCCGCATCCGAAACAATATCATCGCACAAAATGTACTGCTGGCCAAAGCCGAGATTGTTTGCGCTCTCTAAAAGCCGCTTCGCTCCGAGCTTTAGCGCAAGTGAAATAAAATACGTGTTGCATGAATTCGCAAGAGCCGAAGACATATCCGTTTTTCCGTGGCTGACGCACGACGAACAGCAAAAGCTGTTACCGCCGACGTCGACGCTTCCCTTGCAATCGTAAACAAAGTCGTCCAGCCCGTATTTTATCGCCGCCGCCGCAACAACGCTCTTAAAAACCGATCCGACGCTGTATGCGTTCAAAGCCCTGTTGAGCAAAGGAGAATTTTCGCTCTGGAGGTATTTCCCAACGTTTTCGCGGTCAAACGAAGGTGTGCTGACCATCGCTTTGATCTCAAACCTGTCCGCATCCATAACCACGCAGGCGCCGCATTCGTTGCAATAGAGCTTCATCGCATTTTCGCTGATTTTCTGGATCTGCTTGTCAATGGTAAGTTTCACTCCCTTTTTGGAATAATAATTCTCCGGGAGGAATTCTATTTTGTCGCCGATGAGCAAGGCGTCCTTTGCGTTTACGCAATAACGTAGCTTCAGCAGAGAATTGTCCTCTTTCAGAAGGGTGTCATAGCTTTTTTCTATTCCGCATACACCCTCGTTGTCGGCGGCGTTGATATAACCGGTCACATGGCTGGCCAAATCGTCCTCTGAATATCTTTGGAAAACCCTGACGCATTTAACCGTTTCCTCGTTCGTTTTAAAGCCGTCAGTTTCGCCGAAGAACAATTCGCCCTTACCGATGTCGTTCAACAGCTCAAGGTACTGTTGCTGAGAAAGGTGACTTTTTAAAATGTCAGCGCTTTGGATACACGGTTTTGCCGCCGCAAAGGTTTTTTCAGTGCAGTTGACAAGCTTTTCAAAGTTGCAGTCGTAAATATTCCCCCTGATGCTGCTGACGACCTTCGTCTTTGTCGCCCCCGTCACGCCGGCGTTGACATATTCTTTTGTTGACAAAAACCAGAGCCTTGTCCCTGCCGTAAAGAACATGCTCAGGAGCAAAGCCATTACCGTTATCTTTCTTTTCATTTTTCCCCCGTTTATTACAAAAAGGCGAAGCTTATGTAGCCTCGCCAAGTCCAAAACTAACGCTCAATGCTCTGTCGATCCTGCCCATATCCGTCTCGTCCAGATTTCCCATTCTTTCCCGAAGCCTTCTTTTGTCGATCGTGCGCACCTGTTCGAGCAAAACTATCGAATCGCGCGAAAGCCCGCACTCGTCGGCATTGACACGGATGTGCGTCGGCAGATTCGCCTTGTACTTCTGGCTCGTTATCGCGGCAGCGATGACCGTCGGGCTGAACTTGTTGCCGACGTTGTTTTGGACGATCAAAACAGGTCTTATCCCTCCCTGCTCCGAACCAACGACCGGGCTCAGGTCGGCATAAAAAATATCTCCCCGCTTTATCATTTTTATCACTCTCCGTAAAATAATGTCTTGCAACTATATTCTTGACAAAAGGATGGAAATTAAACGTCTTTTCGGGGAGGAAAAAATTGCTTTCCTCTGCAAATAACATTGCTTTGCTATGACTATTATATTTAGACAAGTATTCTCTTGACACATAATTGTCAAGAATAAATTGACAACCAAAAGCGAATTGTTATATAATTGTATGGTAATGATCAAAGGAGAGGACAAATGAGATCTTCAAAAAAAATCAGAAAACCGAATTACACTTTCATAATGGCGCTCGGATTCCTCGGGCTTATCGCTCTCGGGGCGGTTTTGCTGAGCCTTCCCGCCTCAAGCGTGGCCCGCGTTCCGACAAAGTTTATCGACTGTGTCTTCACCTCGGCGAGCGCCGTGTGCATCACCGGTCTGACTCCGTTCGACGTTTTCACCCACTGGTCGATGTTGGGCCAGATCGTTATCATCACGCTCATTCAGATCGGCGGTCTCGGATTCATGACGCTGATCTCCGCCTTTGCAACGTTTTTCAAAAAGAGCTTCAGCATTACTCAAAAATATCTCGTCATGCAGTCTACCGGAACGATGGAGCTCGGCGGGCTGAGGAAGATGGTGCGCAAAATCGTTGCCATGACGGCGGTCTTTGAACTTGTCGGAGCTGTTGTTCTTGCGTTTCGGTTTTATAGCGTCACGGGAACCTTCGGCAGGTCGATTTATTTCGGACTGTTCCACTCGATCTCCGCTTTTTGTAACGCAGGTTTTGACCTGTTCGGGATGATCTCGCCGTCCGGCTCGCTTGAATATTTCAGGAACGACGTCGTTGTCAACCTAACCGTCTGCGTTCTGATCGTCGTCGGCGGGCTCGGATTCCTCGTCTGGGACAACGTTCTGGAGCATAAGCTTCGTTTTTCAAAATACGATTTCCACGCAAAATTAGTCCTTTGCACGACGGCGATCCTTATTTCGTTCGGAGCGGTATTCTTTTTCTTCAGCGAAAAGAGCGCAAGTATGCGCGGCTTCGGCTTTTCCGAAAGGCTTCTCTCGTCTGTTTTTCAATCCATAACGCTCAGAACTGCAGGCTTTTCAACCGTTTCACAGGGTACGCTTTCGAGCGCCGGGCTCATCATCTCGCTGATATTTATGGCAATTGGCGGCGCGCCCGGTTCAACCGCAGGCGGTATAAAGGTCACGACCTTTGCCGTGTTCATCCTTGGAATGGTTTCCGCCATACGGGGCAAGAGGGAAATGCGCGCCTTCAAAAGGCGTTTTGACGACGAGGCGATCCGTCAATCAAGCGCAATAATCGGTCTGTTTTCGCTTTGGGTGCTCGTTGCGGTGATCATCATCTGTTCGCATGACGCTCTTCCGATCACCGACGTGCTTTTTGAGAGTGTTTCCGCGGCGGCGAACGTCGGATTATCCACATCGCTGACTCCGATGCTGTCCGGCGTTTCAAAGGCTGTGCTCTCAGTGCTGATGTATCTCGGACGCGTCGGCGGATTCTCGCTGATGATTATGATCGCAAAATCATCCCAGCAATCTAATGCACAAAGACCTATCGGAAGAATTCTGATCGGTTAAAAATTCAGGAGGACAATATGAAATCAGTTTTAGTTATCGGCATGGGCAGATTCGGTCTGCACCTTGCTCAAAAGATGACCGAGCTCGGCAACGAAGTCATGATCGTCGACAAAGACCCCGACATCATCAACGAGCTTTCGTCAAGGTTTTCGGACTCAATGATAGGCGACTGCACCGATGAATCCGTCCTGGAGGAGATCGGCGTTGAGGATTTCGACATATGTTTTGTCACGATGGGGACGCAGTATTCCTCAGCCGTTGAGATCACTTCGATTCTGAAAGACCTCGGAGCAAAAAAGATCGTCGTCAAGGCCGGACGCGACAGGCACACGAAGATCCTCAAAAAGCTCGGCGCCGACGATATAGTTTATCCCGAAAGGGAAATGGCGGAGCATCTTGCCGTTAAGTACAGCTCAAACAGTATTTTCGATTTCATCAAGCTCGGTGATGATTTCGCCGTTTACGAGATCAACGTGCCCAAAAACTGGATCGGCAAGAGCATCGGCGGCCTCGACGTTCGCAAAAAGCACAACATGAACATCATCGCGATCAAATCCTTCGGGGAGATCTGTTCGTCTGTTCTGCCGACCTATGTTTTCAGGGAATGCGACAACATTATTGTCGTCGGCAAGGAAGAAGATTTTAAAAAATATTTGAAATAATTTCCCGAAGCTTGTTGTAAAAAACCGAACATTATTATATAATGTTTTTTGCAATTCAGCGTCCGCTTTAAGGAGGGCAAAAATGAAAGACAAAAAATATACGATGCACGTCATCAGCGGAACTCACTGGGACAGAGAATGGCGCCACACCGCCGAACAGTCAAAGCTCAGGCTGACCGATCTCGTTGACGGCATTATCAACATTCTCGAGCAGAAGGACAACTACAAGTGCTTTTGCGTTGACGGCGGAATGATCGTCATTGAAGACTATCTTGCCGTCAGACCCGAAAACAGGGAAAGAATCAAAAAGCTCATCGAAGATAAAAAGCTTTGGGTAGTCAACTGGTATACTCTCCCGGAAACCAACACTGTCGCTCCCGAATCCCTCATCAGGAACCTCATCAAAGGTCACAAAATGGCGGCGGAATTCGGCGGCGGAATGAAATCCGGTTATACGGCGACTTCCTACGGACAGCATTCGCAGATGCCTCAGCTTTACAGAGGGTTTGATATCGACACCGCCATCTTCTACAGGGGCACCAACAAGCACGTTATCAAAACTCCCCTCTTCCGCTGGGTAGGCGCCGACGGTTCGGAGCTTGATACGCTGAGAACTTTCGACGAAGTTACGAGAACGAACTGGTTCTTCTACGTTCACAACGCCATCGTTCTCGGAAAGACTACCGCAAAGGATCTCAACTACTACTACGATCCCGAGCAGATCCCCGTACACATGGCGGACGACGATCTTTATGAAAAAGCGTTCGTTCTTCTTCACGAAGATTTTGACTATCTCCACGAGAAAAAGTATTTTGACCAGGCGATAAACGACATCAGAAAGCAGACCATGCCCTATGCTATCGGCAATCATCTGCTTGCGCTGAACATGGAAGATAACGACGAGCCGTACAGATTCCTCCCCGAAATGATCGACGATATGAACGGAATGTGCGACGACATCGAGTTCGTTCAGGATTCCATGGACAGCTACATGGACGCCATCCGTTCCACGATGAAGAGAGAGGATATGTACGTCCACAAGGGCGAGCTTCGCTACACCACGATGGAATACGGCAACTTCAACTCCCTCTACGGCGCAACGCATTCGTCGAGGATCAAGCTCAAGATCCTCAACGACAAGTGCGAAAACTATCTTTTCAACCACGCTGAGCCGCTTGCTTCTTTTGCCTCGTTCTACGGCAAGGAATATCCGAGGACGAACATCGACAGGGCCTGGGATTATCTTCTCAAATGCCACGCCCACGACTCTATCTGCGGCGCTGCCGTTGACAGAGCCCACGACGATATGCTGTACAACTTCTCCGTTGCGCAGACGGTTGCCGAGGAAGTCACGAGCAGAAGTGTAATGAGCCTTTACAAGAACATCGACACGGCCTCAGCCTTCAAAAAAGACGACCACATCGTCACTGTATTCAACACGCTTCCCTTCGCAAGGCAGGAAGTTATCAGCGTTGTAATCGACACGCCGAAGAAGGCGGGCAACGGCGCTTTTGCAGGCATCGGCGGCCAGAGCATGGAAGACGAATTCTACGACATAGTTGACCAAGACGGCAACGTGGTCGAGTCGACGGAACTCTCCTGCGAAGACATCAAGATCGGCGTTGAGAGAGAAATGGATACCAAATCCATCAGCTTCAAGGCGAGAAGAAGACGTATGCTCATCAATGTCAGCGTTCCGGCGTTCGGCTATGCTTCATACGCTCTGCGTTTCAGGGAGCCGAAGTTTGAATATGATCCGCAGATCGGCGACAACAGAAAGCTTATCGCCCGCGACGGCGGCGTCCTCGAAAATGACAAAATCAAGGTCACAATCAACCCCAACGGCACCTTCACGCTGCTGAACAAAAAGACCGGCAAGCAGATGGAGAATATGCACTATTTCACCGATTCCGGCGAAACAGGCAGCGCGCATCTGAGCTGTCAGCCCGTTAGAAACAATATCATCACTTCTCTTGGCGCAAACGCGACGATCACGATGATGGAATCCAACCTCCAGAGAGGCACGTTCAAGGTTGAAATGTCCATGATGATCCCTGCGGCCGCCACTCTTGACGAAAAAGAGCGTCTGACGCAGATGAAGGAGATGCCTATCACCTATTACCTCACTCTTGAAAAAGACAGCGACGTTCTTAAAGTCAAAACAACTCTCATCAACAACAGTCGCGACCACAAGCTTTGCGTAAACTTCCCATCGGGGGTTAAGACTGATTGGGCAGTTTCCGAGAGCGCATGGGACGTTGCAAAGAGAACGATCAAGTGGACCGTCGACGGCGACAATCAGGAGAAATTCTCCCCGTTCCAGCCGATGCAGAATTTCCTCGATCTCTCCGACGGAAAAGAGGGGCTCGCCTTCTTCAGCAAAGGTTTGAGAGAATATGAAGTCCAGGACGACGAGCTTCGCACCGTTAAGATCACACTCTTAAGAACCCAGAGAGCTTACATGACGGCGGCTTCCCCGATGATCCCGCAGGAGCTCGAAAAATGCGTCGGCCAGCATTCGCTCGGCAAGATGGAATATGAATACGCCATTTGCCCGCACGACGGCGATTGGGCGCAGGCAAATCTGTTCCAGAAAGCATATGCATACAAGACCTCCATGAACGCTGTCAAAGGCGTTGTCAACAAAGGAACTCTTCCGGCTCAGGCAAGCTTCATCGAACTCAGCGACACGAGGAACGTCATGGTTTCCGCGATTAAGCAGTCCGAGGACGGCGAAGGTACGGTCGTCAGGCTCTATAACCTCAGCGACAAAGAGATCAATTGCGACGTCACGACGATCCTTCCGGTTTCAAAAATCGAGGAGCTCAAGCTCAACGAAAACGTTCTGTCCGAAGTTGATTTCAAGAACGGCGTATTCAGCATAACCCTCGCTCCGAAGAAGATCGTAACCTACAAGCTTATCCCCTGACCTCGGAGGATTCCCGATCTTGCGGGATTTCAAAATAGGATCTTATGCTAACGCAGTAAGATCGCAGAATAGCTCAAAACCCCTTGATGAATTTGAGTTGCATCAAGGGGTTTTCTTATGCTGTCAGTTAAATTGAATAATACAGATTCATTTCAAGACAGTCAAATATAAGTCCGATCGTAAAAGGTGAATAGTCCACACCCCTCGCATATAAAAACGCCCTCCTGTGACGTTTGGCAAGATGCCGCATCACAGGAGGGACAATTTTATTCAGATTTCAGCAAGCAATACTCAATCTATCAATCAGTTAAGGAAAGATCAATACCAGAGCCAGCCGAAGATCAGGATCTTAACGATCCACTGCCACCATACGAACTGGATTCTAACGGTACATGTGTCTTTTACAGTGTGGCCGTTTGCGTCAGTTACCGTACAAGTGATCGTTGCGGATCCGCGTTTAAGTCCGAACTGTTTAACGCTCGTCACGTTACCGTTGTTGTCAACTGTGACAACGCTCGGATCGGATGACTTATAAACGCTCTTGATCTCTGCGCCTTCATCTTTAGAAATCTCAGTGCGAAGTTTTCCGGATGACTTGTACTGAAGATCAAGGTCATAGACTTTAACACCGTTGACGTTGTTTGATACTTTTGCTATAACTCTTGAATCAAGCATTACATGGCAAACTGTACAATACTGAGCTTCAAGACCTTCAGCTGTTGACGTTGCGGGAGTTACTACCTGCCATTCGCCCGGAGTATGGCCTGTTGCCGGAACTGTTTCCTGAGCTACGAGGATTGTGTTACATACGGAGCAGTGTGAGCCTTCTGTAAGACCTGTTTCTGTACATGTTGCGGGAACTGCTGCATCTGTT